>JAFMRN010000169.1 GCA_017354065.1 Solirubrobacterales bacterium | reverse complement strand
CAGGTCTAGAAGAGCTTCTGGACCAGGTCGACGACGCGGTTCGAGTAACCCCACTCGTTGTCATACCAGGACACGAGCTTCACGAGCGTGCCGTCGATGACCGAGGTCAGGCTCGCATCGAGGATCGAGGAGGCCGGGTTGTGGACGATGTCTGAGGACACAATCGGGTCGGTCGTGTATTCGAGGTAGCCCTTCAGCGGGCCGCTCTCGGCGGCTGCCTTCAGCGCCGCGTTGATCTCCTCGGCGGTGGTCGGCTTGTTGGCCTCGAAGGTCAGGTCGACGACCGAGCCGGTCGGGACGGGAGCCCGCACCGCGAAGCCGTTCAGCTTGCCGTTCAGGTCGGGGATCACCAGGCCGATAGCCTTGGCCGCGCCGGTGGAGGCCGGGATCAGGTTGACCGCGGCGGACCGGGCGCGGCGCAGGTCCTTGTGCGGGGCGTCCTGGAGGCGCTGATCAGACGTGTACGCGTGGATCGTGGTCATCAGCCCGTGCTTGATCCCGACCGTGTCGTGGGCGACCTTCGCGATCGGGCCCAGGCAGTTGGTCGTGCAGGAGGCGTTGGAGATGATCTGGTGCTTGTCCTTGTCGTAGGCCTCGTCATTGACGCCGAGCACGACCGTGACGTCCTCGTTCGAGGCGGGAGCGGAGATCACGACCTTCTTGGCGCCGCCGGCCAAGTGTGCCTTGGCCTTCTCCGCATCGGTGAACAGGCCGGTCGACTCGATCACGACCTCCACGCCGAGCTGGCCCCATGGCAAGCTCGCGGGGTCACGCTCGGAGAACAGCTTGATCTCCTTGCCGTTGACCTTGATCGAGTTCTCACCGGCCTCGACCGTGCCGTTGAAGTTCCCGTAGTTGGAGTCGTACTTGAGCAGGTGGGCGATCGTCTGGGGGTCGACCAGGTCGTTCAGCCCGACGATCTCGATATCGGCGTTCTTCTCAAAGGCGGCGCGGAACACATTGCGGCCGATCCGCCCGAAGCCGTTGATACCTACCTTGACTGCCATTCACGCCTCCGGTGCTTGGGTTTGCTTTCGCGCGCGTCTACTGCGCCCACAACAAAGAAATGCCGGTCGCTGCCGGCTTCTGGCGACAAATCTAGCCGGTAGCCGGCGGACGCGGAGCTCGGCTCCCCATTGGGCGCCTCGGAGCGTTGGTTCGAGGGCTCCGGAACCCTCACCGCCGGGACACGACCTCCACGCGGAAACCGTCCGGATCCAGCATGTAGGCGGCATAACAGGAGCGTCCGTACTGCGGTCGCGGTCCCGGCGCGCCGTCATCGGCTCCGCCGTTGGCGAGGCCGGCCCGGTACGCGGCCTCAACGGCTGCGCGGCCGGCGGCGGCAAGGCCGACGTGGCCGTAGCCGGGCTGGGCGGTGTTACCGCGGACGACGATCCAAAAGAACGGGGCGTTGACGCCGTAGGCGACCGCGTGGTCCGATGCGAGCATCCGGCGCGCGCCGAGCGCGAAGAACACGGGGTCATAGAACCTGCTCGAGCGATCCAGGTCGCTCACTTCAAAACCGATGTGATCGATCATCGGCGCTTTGGCTGTGGGGATTCCGGATCGATCGGCCCGGCGCGCTCTATGTCGCGGTGGACCACCTCGACCGCATATGCCACCTCGGGCTCCTGGCGATAGCGGTTGGCCAGCCCCTCGGCGATCGCGACCGACCGGTGGCGTCCGCCGGTGCAGCCGATTCCGACGACCAGGTGGGCCTTGCCCTCGGCCAGGTATTGGGGCAGCAGGTAGTCCATCAGCGGGTGCAGGCGGGCATAGAAGTCATCCAGTGCGCCGTCCTCGTTGACGGCGTCGACCACTCGCCGGTCGAGCCCGGTCAGCGGTTTCAGGGAGGGGTCGTAGTGCGGGTTCGGCAGGAACCGGACGTCAAACATCAGGTCCGGGTCGCGGACCGGCCCGTACTTGAAGCCGAAGCTCTCAAAGGTCACCGACAGCCGGCCCTTGCTGGAGCTCGGCAGCAGCTCCTCGGCCAGCTTACGGCGCAGCTGCGCCGCCGTCAGCCCCCCGGTGTCGATGATCACGTCCGCGCGGGCGCGGGCGGCACCGAGCAGCTCGCGTTCGGCCCTGATCCCCTCCGCGACGCTGCCGTGCGGCGCAAGCGGATGGCGCCGCCGCGTCTCCTTGTAGCGGGTCTGCAGGTTCGCCTCGTCGGCCTCCAGGAACAGAACGCGGTGTTTGATGCCCAGCTCCCGCAGCCGGTCGATCATCGGTGCCAGGCCCTCGAAGTAGGTCCCGGTGCGCATGTCGGAAACGACCGCGGCGTGTGTCACCTTTGAGCCGGTATGCATGAACAGGTCTACGAGCGACCCGATCATCTCCGAGGGAAGGTTGTCGACGCAGAAGTACCCCTCGTCCTCGAACACCGCCATGGCAGTCGATTTCCCGGCCCCGGAGAAGCCGGTGATCACGACCAGGTCCTGTAGCGCGGAGACTGGCTGGCGGGGTTCCTCTGACACTCCTAATAGCTTGACGGTCCCGGCGGACAGGCAGCCCACCAAGCGCGTGGCGTGCAACCCTCTCTGCGCCGCGAGCCGCCCGGATGTTGCAACCTACGGCCCGTGGCAGAGCCTTTTCTGAGACCAACAGCGAAACTGATCGACTCTTGAATCCGTCTAGAAGGCAGTCCATGTGGGGTTCCAAGCGCACTAGTCGATGGCTAGCGTCCGTTGCGGCGCTGCTTGCCGTGGCTGCTGGCTGCGGCGTCGCGATCCTCACGAGCGTCGCCTCTGGCGCCACTTCCTCAGCGGTCACCAACCCGCTCGCGACCACGCCGACGACCAACACCAACACGGTCAGGTCCACGATCCAGACCACCCCGCCGGTGGTCACGCTGCCCTACCAGACCAGCACGACCAGCACAACGACCACGCCCCAGGCGGTCAACGTGAGCGTGCAGAACAAGGCTGCTTCCCAGCCCCTGCCCACCGGCTTCCTGGGCTTCTCGGTCGAGGTCGACGCGATCCACAACTACATAGGCCGCGACCCGAACGCGCTGAACCCCGTGTTCAAGCAGCTCCTGACCGGCGTCTCCCAGGGCAACCCCCCGGTGCTGCGCATCGGCGGCAACTCCACCGATTACAGCTACGTATCGACGCCTGGCTACCTGCCGCCCGCCGGTGAGAGCTACCAGGTGATCCCGGATTGGCTCCAAACCGTCGCGGCGTTGGCCAAGCAGACGCCCGCGCGCCTGATCCTCGGCGTCAACCTCGCCGCCAGCAACTCGCAGATGTCCGCGGTTGAGGCACGCGAGATGATCCACACCATCGGCCTCCGCGGGATCGACGCGCTGGAGCCCGGCAATGAGCCCGACCTTTACACCAGCACCAACTGGTACACGACCGCTAACGGTCAGAAGATCGAGCGTCGCGCGACGCCGTACAAGACGACCAACTACCAGTCGGACTTCAACCACTGGCGCTCGGTACTACCGAACGTCCCGCTCGCCGGCGGTGCCCTGGCCACCACCGGCTGGATGGGCACGCTCAACTCGCTCGCCGCGAGCGTCTCGAACCTGAGCATGGTCACAGCGCACCGCTACCCCCTGTCAGCGTGCAGCAGTCCCAGCCAGCCCGGCTATCCGACCATCCCCGGGCTCTTGTCAAGCGCCGCGCAGGAGGGCATCGCCACGCCGCTGGCGCCCTACGCACAGCAGATGCACCAGGCCGGAGTCTCATTCCGCCTGGATGAGCTGAACTCCGCCTCCTGTCAGGGCAAGGCCGGCGTCTCTGACACCTTTGCGTCCTCCCTGTGGATGCTGGACACGCTGTTTGACATGGCATCCGTCGGCGTTGACGGGATCAACGTGCACACGCTTCCCGGGTCCCACTACGCACCGTTCTCCTTCACCAACACCGGCAAGGGCTGGACCGGAACCGTGAACCCGGCCTACTACGGGATGCTGGCCTTCGCCCAGGCGGATCCGCCCGGCTCCGATCTGCTCAGCTCCGATGACACGTCGACTGACAACGGCGGTGACGTCCACTCGTTCACCAGCCGCGCACCGGACGGGACCCTGCGCACGACGCTGATCAACGAGGACCAGACCCGTCCGGCCACCGTGAACCTGACGCTCCCCTACGGCTCCTCGATGTCGTCCGTGTCGCTCACGGCGCCGTCCCTGTCCTCCACCAGCGGAGTCAAGCTCGGTGGCGCGAGCTTTGCGAACCCGACGACCACCGGCAAACTCGGACCGCAGACGGCGACCACGGTCAATCCAGTGTCCGGCACTACCTACCAGGTGTCCGTGCCGGCCGGCAGCGCGGAGATCCTGACCGGCGGTAAGGGCGGGCACTGAGTCGTCGCCTCCGCTCGGGCTGGATAGCAGCCGAGCGGAGGGGTTGTGTACCCGCTTTTCGGCGGCTCGCGCAAATGTACCCCCAAGTGGGGTTATAGATGGGGTTATAAATTCGCGAGCCCGCCGCTAGATGATTAGTAGTTCCACCCGGCCACGACTTGCTCCCGCCCGCCCGGCCGGGATGATGCATAGCCCGATGCTCGTCTAGCGCGTGGTCCGGTTCAGCTCCCGGTGCAGCTGGGTTGCGAACTTGGACCCGATGCCCGGAGCCGCAGCAAGCTCATCCCGGCTTGCGGACAGGACCGCCTCCGGTGAGCCGAAGTGGGTCAACAGGGCGCGTTTGCGCGCCGGTCCCACCCCCGGTACCTCATCCAGCAGCGACGTGGTCAGGGCCTGATCGCGGCGCTGGCGGTGATGGGTGATCGCAAACCGGTGGGCCTCGTCACGCAGGCGCTGGAGCAACTGCAGCTCCGGGGTGTCGTGGGGAAACAGCAGCGGCTGCTCCAAACCGGGCAGGAACACCTCCTCGATCCGCTTGGCGAGCGAGATCACCGTCACACCACGTTCGCGGAAGCTCTGTAGCGCGCGCAGTCCCGCGGCGAGCTGTCCCTTGCCGCCGTCGATCACGATCAGGTTCGGGAGCGCTGCGAAGCTCGCGTCGTAGTCACGGTCATGCGGTGAGCGGTCCTGCTGGGCCTCGTATTGGGCCGCACGCCGGGTCAGGATCTCCTCCATAGAGGCGAAGTCATCCGGGCCTTCGGAGCCGGTCCCCGCCACGCGGACCTTGAAGCGGCGGTAGTCCGATTTCTTCGGTGCGGCACCCTCGAACACCACCATCGACGCCACCGTGTTGGAGCCCATCAGCGTCGAGATGTCATAACACTCGATCCGCAACGGGATCGTGTCCAGCCCGAGCCCGGCCTGGAGGCGGTCCAGCGCCTCCACCCGCTGCTGTCGCCGGCGTTCGGAGCGTAGCTTCTCCTGGTCCAGCGCCAGCCGGGCGTTGCGCTCCGCGAGTTCCAGGATCCGGCGTTTCGCGCCGCGCTCGGCCGCACGGACCTCAACGTGCCCGCCGCGGCGCTCGCTGAGTGCCTCTGACAGGCCGTCATGACCCGGATCTTCGACCACCACCAGCGGTGGGATCACCATCGCCGCCGCGTAGTACTGGAGCACAAAGGCCTCCAGCACCTCGGCGCGGTCCTGTTCGGCGGCGTTCTCCAAGTAGAAGCTCTGGCGATCCGAGAGCACCCCGTCACGGACCTGGAACACCTGCGCGTTGGCCTCGCCGTCCGTGCTCGCGACCGCGATCGCATCAAAGCTTCCGGACTGGTCCTTGACGACCCGCTGGCGTTCCAGAAGTGACCGCACGGCCTTCAGGCGGTTCCGGTCGCGGGCCGCATCCTCATAGCGTTGCTCGGCGGCGGCCAGCTTC
>JAFMRN010000168.1 GCA_017354065.1 Solirubrobacterales bacterium | reverse complement strand
CCCCCCCCCCCCCCCCCACTCCCACGTTCTTAGGACTCGGACGCGGCCTGGGTCTCGGCCGGGTACCAGCCGGCGCCGTCACGCTTGACCTGACCGTCTGAGACGAGCTTGGGCAGCACGCGGTACAGGTAGTTCGGCTCGATCTTCAGTGACTCGGCGATCTGCGGGATCGTGATCCCGGGGTTGCTGCGCACCAGCTCCAGTGCCTGGTTGGCGCGCGTGTTGCCGCCGCGCCGGCCACGCGGGCGCCCGGGCCCGCGCCGGCGGGACTGGGACTTGGCAGAACCGGAACCCGAACCAGATCCTGAACTCGACGCCGTAGCCGAAGCGCTGCCGTTGGTGCTGCCCTTCGGGCGGCCTGGTCCTCGCCGCGATCCCAGCAGGGCCGTACGCGCAGCTTCAAGCTTGACGACCTCCTCCTTGAGTTCGGCCAGACGCGTGTCGATGTCCTTCACAGTCGCGTCTACAAAATCCGCCATGTGGCGTACTCCTTCAGGTAGTTCAAAAGTGTCGCTGGCTAAACGTTACACATTTACCCGAAGCAGATCCCACGGGTTTGGGGGAACGCAAGGTAAATCCCGCTAAGTCAGTGTTCCAGAATCGCCTTCAGCGCCCGCAGGGACGCGTGTGCCTCACGCTCGGAGGCGTGACCGACGACCAGCCGGGATGCGGCATTTCCCAGCGGCCCGCCGGGCGTGGCGAACTGGGTCAGGTAGGAAAATTGCGTCGGTCCGCTGTCCGGCCCTGACAACGAGTAACTGGTCAAGGCCCGTGAGCCCGCCGGCCCGCGTCCGTTCCACTCAGCGTAGTGCGGTTCGGTCAAGGTCTTCAGTGTCCACTCGACCTTGAACGACACGCCGCGCATGTGCAGAACCTGGTCCATGCGCAGGCCCGGGACGAGTCGCCCGTCGCCGTGCACACGTACCGACCGGTGGATGGTCACCCATTCCGCCAGCCGTGTGTGGTCCATCACTGTGTCGAACACCGCCTGGGGCGGTGCGGCGATCTGAATCGCGACCTCAACCTTGCTCATCTCGGCTCCAGACAGTAATCAGTCCGCGGCGGGTTAGCGGGCGGCGAGTGGCTCACTCTGCTCCCAGCGTCGCAAGGCCGCCTCAATCGCGGCGTCAAGGCTGTGGCGGCGCACGCCGAAGATCTCAGCCGCGCGGTCATCGCGGGCCAGCAGATCGTTGTTGAGGCTGTCCATCAGCGGAGAGATGAACGACGGGTCCTCACCCGCGATCAGCGCCGCGATGCGTGCGGCGATCGGCGTGAGCGGCGGTCCCGGGAACCGCAGCGCCGGGCGGAGCAACAGCATGTGGTCGCGGATCCGCTCGATCAGCTCCTGGTAGGTGACAAGCTCGGGGCCCGCGATGTCCAGGGAGGTGCCGCCCTGTATCGGTGCAGATGCGGCAGCGGCCAGAAACGCGGTCACATCACGCTCGTCGATCGGTGCGGTCCGGTATTTACGCCAGGACGGCAACAGCATCACCGGCATCCGTTCGATCAGCCGGACCAGGAAGCGGAAGCTGCGTGAGCTCGCGCCGATCACTATCGCGGCACGGAAGGCGACCGCTTCCGGTGTCGCCTCCAGCAGCCGTTGCTCGACCGCGAGACGGCTGGCCAGGTGCTCGGAGACCTGAGCCCCCGCGGCCGGCACCGGCCCACCTAGGTAAATCACGCGCCGCACCCCGGCCATCCGCGCGGCAAAGGCGAAGTTCTCGGCTGACTGGCGTTCGCGTAGCTCAAAACCGACCGGGCCCGCGGTCTCCATTGAGTGGATCAGGTAGTAGGCGACGTCAACTCCCGCCAGCGCGCGGTCAAGCCCGACTCCGGAGACGGCGTCGCCGCGCAGCAGCTCAACCTCTCCGGAGAGCTCCCCGGCAACCGGCTCACGCCGGCTGAGCGCGCGCAGCTCATGCCCTGCTTCAAGCAGCTTGGGAGCGAGCGCCGAACCTACGGCGCCGGTGATGCCTGTGACGAGGATCCGCACGTGCTTCGAAAGCTACGAAATTGCGGGGAGGATCGGAAACCCACCCGAAAAAACCCGCTCGTTGCAGGCAAATGGCCCAACACCGAAACTATTGCGTTTTCCGGAATTCGAGCCTGCACGAACCTCTTAGAAACGCTTTGATGGTCCCCATGCAGAGCGGAGCGCCCAAGCGAACCAACGTCAGTTGCGAGGACTGTTTCTTCCACAAGAACATGCTCTGTGCCGTCACCCAGTCCGGCCCCTGTCCGACGTTCCGACCGGACCGGCCCGAGGGTCTGGCGCCGCCGCGGCAGCTGTCGCTGAACTTCCGGCATGAACGCCGGTTGCAAGTCGCGTGGGCGTTCCCGAGCGCCGACCAGCAGGTGGCGCTGCACGGCTGACGGTTCGATCCGGGGTTCGCGAATTCGCGCCCGGTACACGTATCCAGGTATGCTCGGGCGGGACCCATCGGCCGACCACCAAAAGGAGAGTCATGGCGAAGCGCAAGAAGGGTGTCGACGACGCAGGCCCCGTCGTCGCGAGTGAGTCAGAAGCCGAGGCCGGCGCACTGCTGAAGCGCCTGGTCGACGACGACGGACTCCGTGCCGCCGTCTCCGACCTGCTCGATGCCGCCACCGGAGCTGAGTCCGTTGACGAGACGCCGGGGAAGAAAAAGAAGGGGAAGCTCCGCAAGCTGATCGTGCTCGCGGGCCTGGGCGGTGGCGGTGCTCTGGCCGCCTCTGAGGACCTGCGCTCCAAGCTGCTTGATGCGCTGTTTGGCAGCGAGGAGGAGTTCCAGTACACGCCGGCAGATTCGGCCGGTACCGGGTCCCAAGCGGGTGACACCCCGCCGGCGGCCTGAGCACCGGTTCGCCGTACCTAAGCGGAGCCTGAGAGCTGCGCCGGCTGGCACTGATCGCCGCCGGCGCGCTGTTGGTGCTGGTTTTCGTGATCGGGCAGCTGGTGCTGCCCGGGATCGCCACCACCGTTGCGCGCCACCGTCTGTCGGGCTACGGGCACGTGCAGCGCCTGTCGCTGTCCGCGTTCCCGGCGATCGAGCTGCTGTTCGGCAAGGCTGACAAGGTCAGCTTCGCGATGAGCGACTACCACGTAGATCCCGCCAAGGTCTCAAAGGCCGTGTCGCTCGCGTCCCAGGCGGATCAGGTCGACGCCAACATCGCGAGCCTCAGCTCGGGGCTGCTGAAGATGCACAACGTGGTCCTGCACAAGCGCGGCTCACAGCTGACCGCAAGCGGCCAGGTGAACAGCTCGGACCTGCGCAGCGCGCTGCCGCTGCTGGACTCGGTCACGCCCGTGGGGGCCGGAGAGAACGGGCTGGCGCTGTCAGCGGTGGGGACGGTGCCCTTCCTCGGGCAGGTACGGGCCGAGGCCGACGTCGTGGCCACCAACGGCAGCGTCTCGGTCCGTGCGGCGGGTGCGCTGGGCAGCGTCTTGCATGCGACGGTGTTCCAGAACCCGAAGCTGTACGTGCAGTCGGTCACCGGCCGGCGAACCGCCGCGGGCATGTCCGTCACTGCTACCGCCCGGCTGCGTTAACAACAGCGAATGAGCGCCTCTGTAGAGACCCGCTGGGTAGGCGAGCTCACGCCCCGAGGGGCAGAGCTGACCGCCGCCGGCCCCTTCGTGCTCGCCGGGATCGAATGGGCCGGCCCCGCGACACCCAGAGTCGAGCTGCGCGCCAAGGGCCCTGATGGCAGCTGGACACGCTGGGCGCTCGCCTCGACCCAGGGCCACGACGGAGAGGGCCCCGCCCATGCGCGTTTCGGTGAACCGGTCTGGACCGGCCCGGCGGTGGCGCTGGCGCTGCGCAGCGACCGGCCGGTGTCCGGTCTCAGCGTCCACCTGGTGGACGCACCGGAGGGACCGAGAGTCATCAGTGACGCCGCGCGCGCGACCCTGAGCTCAGTCCAGCTCCCCGCAGGGGCGGGGCAGCCGCCGATCATCGCCCGCAAGGCCTGGGCCGGATCCCAGGACCCGCCGGGCGCGATGCCCGCCTACGGGAACGTGGCGCTCGCCTTTGTGCACCACTCAGAGAACGCCAACGGCTACAGCGCGGCCCAGGTGCCGGGGATGCTGTCCGCGATCTACAAGTTCCACCGTTACGCCCGTGGCTGGCATGACATCGGTTACAACTTCCTGATCGACAACTTCGGCCGGATCTGGGAGGGCCGCGCCGGCGGGATCGACCAGGCGGTGATGGGTGCCCAAGCCGGCGCCTACAACCTTGAATCGACCGGGGTTGCGATGCTCGGCTCCTACGGTTCGGTGCTGCCTTCAAGCGCCGCGCTCAACGCCTTGGCGCGGTTGCTCGCCTGGAAGCTGCCTCTGCACGGCGTTCCGGTGACCGGCACCACGGTGGTGGAGGTGCAGCCAGGCGACGCCGGCTACACCCCGTTCAAGCCGCGCCAGCGCGTCCGTCTGAAACGGATCTCCGGCCACCGCGACGGCGACAGCACCGACTGTCCCGGTGCCGCGCTGTACGCCCACCTGCCGAAGCTGCGCTCCGATACCGCCGGGCTCCTGGCCAAGGCGGGACCCCAGCCGCTGCTGCGCCTGGGCTTCCTGCCGGGGCCGGGGGTGAAGCTGACGGGACCGACCGACCTCGCAGCAGACACCGCCGAGATTCATGCCGGGACGCCGGTGGCGCTGCACGGGGTGCTGACGCAGTTGAACGGGGACGGCAGTCCCGGCGCGCCGATCCCGGGCGTGAGCGTCGCACTGCAGAGCGTCGTTGGAAGCGCCGGCAACGATGTGCCCGTGTCCGTCACGCCGCCCGGCGCGCAGCCGACCTCAGTGCTCAGCACCGGCGCGGACGGGAGCTTCCAGGCGAGCCTGAGCACCAACAGCAACCTGCTGGTCAGGGCGCTGCGCAGTGACAGCCCGGCGGTGGCTTCCGCGCTCGTGGTGATCGCCGTGACGCCGAGCGTGACCCTGACCCGCGCGCCGGGCCCGGCCGTGAGCGTGGCCGGAACCGTCAGCGCCAACAAGCCCAAGGTCCTGATCGAGGTTTGGAAGTACGGTGCGAAGACCCCCAAGCTGGTCCAGCACCACACCGTCGCCGTGCACAACGGCAGCTTTGGCGCCCGCTTGAAGCTGGGACGGGGCAGCTACGCCCTGCGCGCCACCACGCCCGCGGACAGTCACAACGCCGCGGGGGTTTCGCCACGTCTTACCCTGTCGGTTTGAGGAAGTATTCGCCGCTCAGGGCGTCCTCCTAAGCAGATGGGTCTTCCCGACGACACACAATGGATCACCGGCGAGCTGCGACGCGTTGCCGCCAGCGAGCGCGCGCCCGAGCAGCTGCACGCCCAGATTACGGACTTGGAGCAGAAGGCCGCGCGTCGCGAGCGCAAGAGCACAGGCCGCGGATGGGCCGGCGGGCTGGCCGCGGGCGTCGCCGTGCTGGCCGGAGTCCTGTTGTTGGTGGTGCCCTGGAGCTCATCCACCGTTGGGACCGCGGCGCAACTCGGCGCCAAGCGGGCGGTGCGCTTCGCGCCCGGGCCGGACCCCCGCGCGCCCGAGTTCCTGAGCGCGCACGTGGGCGACCTGTCCTTCCCGAACTGGAGCCGGAGCGCGGGCTGGCGTGCCATCGGCGCGCGTGATGACAGCCTTGACAACCACGCGATCCTGACGATCGATTACCGCCGTGGCAGCCAGCAGGTGGCCTACTCGATCGTCACCAGCCCCGTGCTGAAGGGCCAGCAGACCGGCTACCACAGCTTCACCCAGGGCCAGCGCACGGTGGTCAGCTGGAGCCAGCGCGGCCACAGCTGC
>JAFMRN010000167.1 GCA_017354065.1 Solirubrobacterales bacterium | reverse complement strand
CCGCCAAGGAGCTGCCCCACCCTGCGCTGCACGAGAGCGCCAAGGCCGAACAGGTGATTGAGCCCCCCGTGATCCCCACGCCACAAGAGCGTCTGCGCCACGCGTTTTCAGCCGAGCTGTCAGACGAGCAGGGCACAGAGGAGTCCCAGCAGCCGGCTCCGGCCACGGCCGCGGGCTCCGGCCCGGCAAAGTCCAAGTCCGCCAAGCCGGCCGAGTCCAGCGCTGAGCAGCCCGCTGAGGTCGACCCCTACGCCCGGACCGAGCGTCAAGCGGCGTCTTATGCGCCCGCACCCTCACACGCGGGTGCCGGTCCGGTAATCCGCGTGGTCGGCGTCGGCGGTGCCGGCGTCAACGCGGTCAACCGGATGATCGAGGCCCAGGTGCACGGCGTTGAGTTCATCGCGATCAACACCGACTTGCAGTCACTGCAGCAGTCCTCCGCGCACACAACCCTGCACATCGGGGACGGGATCACCCGCGGGCTCGGCTCCGGCGCGAACCCGGATCTCGGCCGCCAGGCCGCACGTGAGGACTACGACCGGATCAAGGCGATCCTGCGCGACTCCGACATGGTGTTCGTCGCCGCCGGCGCGGGCGGCGGCACGGGTACCGGCGCCGCTCCGATCGTCGCCACCATCGCGCGTGAGCTCGGTGCGCTGACCGTCGGGATCGTCACACGGCCGTTCCAGTTTGAGGGCAACCGCCGTCGCGTACAGGCCGAGGAAGGCATTGAGGCGCTGTCAGAGGAAGTCGACACGCTGATTGTGGTGCCGAACAACCGCCTGCTCAGCGTCTTGGACCGCAAGACCTCAATGGTCGACGCCTTCCGCGTCGCCGACGACGTGCTGCGCCAGGGCGTCCAGGGCGTCTCGGACCTCGTGACCCTGCCAGGCCTGATCAACCTCGACTTCGCCGACGTGCGCACGACGATGACCCAGGCCGGCAACGCGCTGCTGGGGATCGGCATGGGCCACGGCGACACGCGGGCGACCGACGCCGCTGAGGCCGCCGTGTCCAGCCCGCTGCTGGAGACCAGCATCGAGGGAGCGCGCAGCATCCTGCTGTCGATCACCGGCGGTGAGGACATCTCCCTGTGGGAGGTCAACGAGGCCGCCAAGGTGATCGCCGAGGCGGCCCACCCTGAGGCCAACATCATCTTCGGCGCGATGGTCGACGAGACGCTGGAGGACGGTCAGATCTGGATCACCGTGGTCGCGACCCGCTACCAGGCTGACGAGCCGCGCTTCACCCAGCGCGCGCCGGAGCGTGCCTCAGAGACACCCTCGGACCGCATCCGCAAGTGGGCCTCAGAGCCGACGCGTGAGTCCGGCCGCACAGACCGTGATCGCGACCGCCCGCGGGAGCGCGACCGGGATCGCCCGCGCGACCGGGATCGGCCCTCCGATCGGGAGCGTGAGCGGATCCGCCTGAGTGATCGCCGTGAGCGTCGTGAGCGCAGCTACGACGACATGGACGTGCCTGAGTTCCTGCCGCGCCGGTAAGCCCGGCACATAGGTTCTCCCACATATGCTGCTGACCGCATCAGTGCACCTGATCTCCTGGTTTCAGGCGATCGTGCTCGGGCTCCTGCAGGGGGTAACGGAGCTGTTCCCGATCTCCAGCCTGGGGCACACGGTGATCCTGCCGCACCTGTTCGGCTGGAACAACATCGTCGCCTGGCAACACGAGGGCAACTCACCCTGGGTGCCGTTCCTCGTCTCCCTGCACGTCGGGTCGGCAATCGGCCTGCTGATCTACTTCTGGCGGACGTGGCTGGAGCTGCTCGGAGCGTTGTGGTCCTCGATCTCCAACCGCAGGATCGAGACCGCGAATGAGCGGCTGGTATGGCTGATCATCGCCGCCACGATCCCCGTCGGGATCCTCGGCCTGGCGCTGCAGAAGGTGCTTGAGGACGCCGTCGCCAAGCCGATCTACGCGTCGATCTTCCTGGTGATCAACGGGGTCATCCTGTTTGCCGCTGAGAGCTTCCGCCAGCGCGGCTCCGTACGCCGGCTGGCGGCCCAGGGCGGCCGTCGCTCCGGCCGGCGCCTGGACACGCTCGACTACAAGGAAGCGGCGATCATCGGCCTGTTCGAGTCCACGGCGCTGATCGCCGGGATCAGCCGCGACGGTGTGGCGATGACCGGCGGCCTGGTGCGCGGCCTCAGCAACGCCGATGCGGCGCGCTTCGCGTTCCTGCTGGCAATGCCGCCGATCCTGCTGGCGGGCCTGGTGAAGATGCCCCAACTGGTCGGACACCAGGGCAACGGGATCCACGGTCCGGCGCTGGTTGCGATCATCTTCGCCGCGCTGGCGGCGGTCGGAGCGACCCACTTCCTGACCAAGTTCTTCTCCAAGCGCGGGAACCTGCGCCCGTTTGGGCTCTACTGCGTGGTCTTTGGCCTCGCGATGGTGATCTACAACGCCTAGAAGCGCACTTTCCCGTTGGAGCGTGCGCGGGTCTGGGCGCGGTCGACGAAGTCCAGGCGCTTCAGGGCCGCGCGGAACAGGCGCGTGACGAGCGCCAGCCGGGCGTTTTCTGAGCGCAGTTCCAGCAGGCCCTGCTTGGCCTCATGGCCGAAGTCCACGGTCGCGGCCATGCCGTAGGAGTCGAGCTGGGCGATCTCCTCGACCGCCGGCTCGCGCTCGGTTGCGCGCGTGACGAGCTGGCGGTAGGTGTCGTGTGCCTCTGACAGGGCGTCCGTGTCGGTCGGCTCATCGGCGTCGGCCAGGAACTGGACGATGCCCGCCGGGTAGTCAAGCTCGCTGATCCGCTCAAGCAGGGCGAACGGCTCTGTGCCGCGCGCGAGGATGTCCAGGCGCCCGTCATCATGGCGCTCGAGCACGTCCTCGATCCGGCAGGCACAGCCGACCTGGCGCAGCCCGTCATCGGCCATCCAGACGATCCCGAAGGGCTGGTCGGTGTCCAGGCACAGCCCGATCATCGTCTTGTAGCGCTCCTCAAAGATGTGCAGCGGCACTGCTTCGCTTGGCAGAGCCACCAGCTCCAGCGGGAACAGTGGGAAGTCCCGCTCCGGGACGCTCATGTCCTCGCAGCGGTGAGCAGCAGGTTGTAGAACAGCGCCGGGGGCAGCCGTGGCTCCAGCAGCGCCCGGTCGACGTTCTGCAGCGCGATGTAGCCGTGGAAGGCGTACTGGCGCCAGAGATCGGGGATCGCGTCCGGGTCGGCGCTCGCCTCAAGCCCGCGGTTGAACCAGCCGAACCAGTTGGCAAGCAGCTCCTCACCGCGCACCTGGACATCGCCGAAGCCGGCGGCGGTGGCGATCCCGGACAGGTCACTCGGCACGAACGCGTGGATGTCCACGACCGCTTCAAGCTCGTGATCGGCTGCCTCGGCGCTGCCCGCGGCGGCGGCCTCGGGCGGCGGCCCCGCGCCGATCGCGCGGCGATACAGCGGTCCGAGCAGGTTCGCGGCGCGCTTTGGTAGTAAGGCGATCCGGTCCCCGACACGTGAGGGCTCACCGGCGAACAGGATCACGCCGCCCGGCCGCAGCACGCGGTGGAACTCGGAGAAGGAGCGGGCCAGGTCGGGCAGGTGGTGGAGCACGGCGTGGCCCAGCACCAGGTCAAAGGACTGATCGGGGAACGGCAGCGACTCAGCGTCGGCCCGCGTGGCGGACACCCCGGTCAGCTCGAGCGCCTCGGCGTTGTCTGCCAGCACGCGCACCATCCCCGGCGAGATGTCGGTGCAGACAAGCTCACGGATCAGGCCCGACTGCTTCAGGTTGAGGCTGAAGTAGCCGGTGCCGGCGCCGATCTCCAGGGCCCGGTCGAAGCCGGCGGCGAGCCGCTCGGGGCCGAACAGCTTCTGGACCTTGCCCAGCACCTGTTGCTGGCCGATCGATCCAAAGTCGATGCCCCACTTGGCGTCGTAGCTTTGAGCCGCGACGTCGTGGTAGCGCGTGTTCACATCGCGGATCTCGTCTGGGGACAGGACGCTTGCCATCGGGGCGACATTACCCTGTCAGTCCCATGGCTGCTGACACACACCTGCAGGAGAACCAGCCGCCCGGCGTCCCGCCGCTGGCGCTGACCGGCGAGCGCACGCTGCCGGACGTACCCGCGGAGAACTATTGGTACCGCCGCCATGAGGCGGTCTATGAGTGGATCGCCCGCCGGGTCTCCGGCGCCAGGGTCCTGGACATGGCCTGCGGTGAGGGGTACGGCTCGGACCTGCTGGCGCGCGGCGGCGCCGGAGAGGTTGTGGGGGTCGATGCAAACCCTGAGGCCTACGAGCACGCCAAGCTGCGCTACTCCGGCCCGAACCTCCGCTTCGAACGTGGCCTGGTCGAGAGCTGGGCGACTCCGGGGCAGAGCTTTGACGCGGTCGTGTTTCTGCAGACGATTGAGCACGTCTCAGATCCCGTCAGCGTGCTCCGCCACTTCAAGGAGCTGCTGGCGCCCGGCGGTGCCGTATATGTGTCCACTCCGAACCTGCTGACACTGGCTCCGCCCGGCGCGGAGAAGTCCGACAACCCCTGGCACATCAAGGAGTACACGGCTGGGGAATTTCGCGCGCTCTGTGAGGAAGTGTTCAGCTCAGTGGAGCTGCTCGGGCTGTTTCATGCACGCAAGCTTGCAGTGCACGCACTGGCTTTGCGCCTCGGCTGGGACCAAGTACACAAGACGCTGGGGGTTTCCAAGCTCTTCTATGACCGCTTCACGCCCGCGATTGCGGCCACAGATTTTCGGTTAACCGCGACTCGCTTGGAATCTGCGCTGGACTTTGTGGCTATTTGCAGGTAACTGGCGACTAGCGCAGTAGTCCCATATCTGATAGAAGGCGCCCTACACACGGCCACTCGTCGGTACGCCAAAGGATGGCAATTGGGACCGGGGAGGATGGCGAGATAGCCGCGAAATAAGGAGGCATTACGTGGTAACCGCTGCTTTCTCGATAACCACGACTCTGCAGAACCTCTTGAACCAAGTGGTGAGTGCGCTCCCACACATTCTCGAGGCGCTGTTGATCCTGATTATCGGGTTGATCGTCGCGAAGATCATCCGGAAGGTGATTGTCAAGCTCCTGACTAAGGCAGGAGTCGACAAGGTGTTCGCGATCCATGAGATCAAGGATCTCATCGCTAAGTACGCTCCCAACGCGAGCATCGCCAAGATCGTCGGGGGGATCGTCTATTTCCTGATCGTCCTCGCCGTGCTGATCTCGGCACTGTCGGTCCTGGACCTGCCACCGCTCAACCACTTCATTCAGCAGGTGTTCTCGTACCTGCCGAACCTGGTGGTCGCGATCGTCATCCTTGCGGTGGGGATCGCCCTGTCGGGTGCTGTTGGCGGTGCTGTGCATCGCGCTGCCGGTGACACCGGTACCGGCAAGATCGTCGCGACCGTTGTTCCGACCGTGATCCTGGTGATCGCCGCCTTCGCGGCGCTGGACCAGCTGAAGGTCGCATCGAACATCGTGCACGTCGCCTTTACGGCTACGTCCGGTGGGCTTGCGCTCGGCTTCGCGCTGGCGTTCGGCCTTGGTGGTGCAAAGACCGCCGAGAAGCTGATCGAGCAGGCACACGAGGCCGCCACCGGTGCGGTCGCGGGCGTCAAGCAGGACGTAGAGACCGTCAGGTCCCGCGGTCTCTCAGGCGTGCAGGCTCCCTCTGGGGGCTCTGCCTCGACCCGCAGTTCCGGCTCATCGTCGAGCTCCGGCTCGACGGGCAGCTCCGGTTCATCGCCGAGCTCCGGCTCCGGCGGTGGCCGCCTCTACGACTGAAGCCTGAAGTGAAGCGCGGGCGGTCCGGGTCC
>JAFMRN010000166.1 GCA_017354065.1 Solirubrobacterales bacterium | reverse complement strand
GTGCGGAGGCCCGCGCCGGCGTCGCTCCAACGCCAGCCGCTGCTCCCGGCAGCGTCGTTCACGCGCAGCGGCCTCCTTATCGCGGTCATCCGCATCAAAGGAGATGCGCACGAACCAGTCCCACAGCCAGATGATGGGAGTCAATCCCATCAGCACCCACCCCAAAATCACAGAGATGCTTCCCGCGGTGCCGAACACCAGCACCAGCGCACCCGCGACGAGCGGGGCCATGATCAGAAACCAACGCGCTACGCGCGTAAACATCGCACTACTGGTTGTACTACGCGATCGACCTGAGCCGCCGCCTGGCTGTTCTAGACTGCTCGGTCGCCCCGCCGGAGTAGCTCAGTCGGTTAGAGCAGCGGAATCATAATCCGCGTGTCGGGGGTTCGAGTCCCTCCTCCGGCATGTACGAAGTCCCTGCTACGGCCAGGTTTCTGCTCACCTAGGGGTCGACTCGTATAGGCCTAATGGCAAACATGTGGCAAACACCTGGACCAGTTGCGGTGCGAGCGATCCTCGGCGCGCTCTCCGCAGCAGCAGCCTTGGCCGGCTGTGGAACCCACACCGGACGGGGCCCTCACAGGCCCCTGCCCCCAACGCACGCCGCCAAGGCACAACACACCTACACGATGTACGACACGCTGTATCCGAGCGAACTGCCGCGCGGCGCGAAGCTCATCGCCTCCTATGTGGGAGACGGACGCACGGGGTACGCCTCGGCAAAACAGATCTGTCCGGACGCCGTGTCGATCAACGAGTCGCCCGGAGATCCGGCGCCGGCCGACGTCTGGGCCGATGAGCAGGACGTCGTGACGGCAAGCGGCCTGCCGAAACGGGGATACACAGACGGCGCCGGCTGGTCGGCCGCTCAAGTAGCCAAGGCGATAGCGACGGGCAGGGCCAAAGGCGCGTATGGCACCCCGGGACCCGGGTTCGGCCTCGCCAAGATCCAGGCGATCCTGACGCGCCGCTACCACGTCCCCCGGTCGCGGTACGTGCTGTGGTCAGACGGGCTGGTCGGCCGCCACCGGACGCACGCGATCCCAGCCGGCACCGATGCCAACCAGAGCGCGATCCGGCTCGGCAACGGCAGCTACGACCGTAACGACGTGACCGCCGCGTTCCTCACGCGGCTCGGCTTGACGGTCCCGCGGACACAAGGCAGCACATGACCATCCCGGATGACTTCGTCGTACCCGGCGGCCATAAAGGACCTGGCTTCCGCCTGGAGCCGCTCGGCCCCGAACACAACGTCGCAGATCACGCCGCCTGGACCTCCAGCGTTGAGCACATCCGCTCCACCCCCGGGTTTCCCTTCGGTGACTGGCCGCCGCTCAAAGGCCTTTCACTCCAGGAGAACCTGAGAGACCTCAAGCAGCACGCCGAGGACTTCACACAACGCAAGGGCTTCACCTACACGGTCCTGGACGACACGGACAAAGTCATCGGCTGCGTGTACGTCTACCCGTCAAACACCGGGACGACACACGTCCGATCTTGGGTCACCGCGGACCGCAAAGACCTAGATCAGGTACTGCACGACACAGTGGCTGACTGGCTCGCAACCAGATGGCCCTTCACACACGTGCACTACCGAGATTGAGCCAAGGCCCCGACCTCAGCGCACAACCGCCGAAGCTCGTCCTCGGTGTTGTAGTAGTGCACTGACGCGCGGACCACCGCGGGCAAACCCCTGCGTTCCATATCGATCCGCGTGGAACCGACCACTGACACCGACACGTTGATCGATCTCGAAGCCAGCGCCTGCTTCACCCCCTCGGCGTCAAGACCGGAGACCGTAAAAGTCACTATCCCGCAGCGCCTGCGGCCGAGGTCATGCACGCTCACACCCCTGATCTCCGACAGCGACTCACGCAACCTCGTAGCCAGTCCACAGACTCGCTGCTCAATAGCGTCCAGGCCGAGCTCCAGTGCGTAGTCGATCGCAACCCCAAGGCCGACCTTGCCGGCGAAGTTGCACTCCCAGTTCTCGAACCGCCGCGCGTCGGGACGCAGCTCATAGCGGTCCGCCTCCACCCAGGGGGCTGCGTGCAGGTCGATCATCGGCGGGTGCAGTGCCTGGGCCAGCTCGCGGCGGGCATATAGCAGCCCGGTTCCGCGCGGGCCGCGCAGGTACTTGCGGCCGGTGAGCGACAGCAGATCACACTGGACCTTGCCCACATCCAGGTCCAGCTGTCCGGCCGACTGGCACGCGTCAAGCAGGAACGGAACGCCGGCCGCCCGCGTGACCGCGCCGATCTCCTCCGCCGGGCTGACCAAACCGCCGTTGGTCGGCACGTGCGTTACGGACACCAGCTTCACGCGCTCATCCAGCATCGCCGCCAGCGCGTCAACTGACACCGCACCGGACTCGTCATCGGGGATTACCTCAATCACCGCGCCGGTCCGCCGCGCGACCTGCAGGTACGCCACGTAGTTACTCACATACTCAGCCGCGCAGGTCAGGATCCGGTCCCCGGCCTGGAACTCGAAGGAGTAGAAGGCCATATCCCACGCCCGGGTCGCGTTCTCCACAAACGCGATTTCGTCAGGCTCGCAGCGAAGTAGCGATGCCGCCGCCCCGTAGACGCGGTTCACAGACTCATGACGCTGAGCGGCCGCCTCATACCCGCCGACCTCCGCCTCCAGCTGCAGGTAATCGACCACGGCACCTAGAACCGGCGCGGGCGACAAGGACGCCCCGGCGTTGTTGAGGTGGATCAGTCCGGGACGCCCCCGGGTCTCCGAGCGAACCCGGTCGACGTCGATCATCGGCGGATTATCGGCCACAGTGGGGAAAGGCCTGGGTGTAGAAGCGCAGGTAGTCCCCATAGTGCGCGCTCCAGTACCTGCTGTTGTGCCCGCCGGACCAGACGTGTAACCGGATGCCCAGCTCGTGCGCGAACTGCTCGTCGTATGGGTGGAACGGGTCTCTGTTCCCGCCATCGAGCCACAGCCACGCTTTACCGAACGGGTCCCTGTGCGTGGCCGCGTAGCCGATCACGTCGTTGCGATCGAAGTCGGCCGCGTCATCGAAGGCCCCCGGTGCCGTATCCGCCGCGGCCGGCCAGATCGCGGCCGAGTGACCGCCGATCGCACAGAAGCGGCCCGGGTCCTTCATCGCCAGGTCATAGGCGCCGAACCCGCCCATCGAGATCCCTCCGATCGCCAGCTTCCGCGGGTTCGCGTCAAGCCTCCGGATCGCATCCGGGATCACCTCCCGCAACACGTATGACCCCCAGTTGCCACCCGTGCGGTCGTGCCAGTAGGAGTGCTCACCGCCGTCCGGGAAGGCGATGTCAGGCGCCTGCTTGCCCAGCTTCTCCAGCGCCGTGAACAGCCTGTGGTTCAGCTCGGAGTTCTGATTGCCGCCGCGTCCGTGCATGAACACCAGCAGCGGCCGGCCGGCACCCCCCTGGGGCGGTGCCACAAGCGTGAGGGCCAGCTTGGCGTGCACGTACCGGCTCCTGATCGCCAGGTGGCTCACCTGAAAGCCCTCCCAGTAGACCTCGTGAAAGGCGGCGTAGGCGACCGCCCCGAGCACCAGCGCGAGCACGATGAGCACCGTCAGAACCCGTTGCACCCCCAGCAGCCTATGGCCGCGTCAAGACGGAGCTAGCTCAACCAGACGGACAGCTCGGCCAACGCGTCAGGGATCACGAAGTAGTAGGCCCACAGACCTTGGCGCTCGGAGCCGACGACCCCGGCTTCCCGCAACACCTTGAGGTGGTGCGAGACGGTCGGCTGGGAGAGATCGAACAGCGGCACGAGCTCGCAAACACAGACCTTGCCGGCGTGCTTTCGCAAGACGTCAACTAGCTGCACGCGGACCGGATCGGCGAGCGCCTTGGCAACCAGAGACATCCGAACTGCCTGCTCGCGCGCCACGTCGGGATAGACAACCGGCTCACAGCAGGGCTCGCCAGCCGGACGTTTGACCTTCGGGGCTAGTGGCAGATCGACGTCCATCTATATAGGAGACTATCTATTCAAGCGACGACTGTCAATGTAATATCCGCCCCGTGCACGACGCGGCGCCGACACAGCAACCCGCGACCGACCGCGCGGTGGTCGCGCGCTTGTCCCGCCTTGACCGGTTCCTGCCGGTCTGGATCATCGCGGCAATGGGCGTGGGCCTCGGCCTCGGGACGCTGATCCCACGGCTCGGCCATGCGTTGGGATCACTGCAGATCAGTGGAACCGGCACCTCGCTACCGATCGCGGTCGGCCTGATGGTGATGATGTATCCGGTGCTCGCCCGCGTCCGCTACGAGGAGCTTGGCCGCCTGCGCGCCGAGCGTGGACTGTTCCTCTCCTCGCTGGTGCTCAACTGGCTCGTCGGCCCGGCCTTGATGTTCGCGCTCGCCTGGTTATTGCTGCCCGATCAACCCACTTATCGGACAGGGCTGATCATCGTCGGGCTCGCGCGCTGTATCGCGATGGTGTTGATCTGGTCTGAACTGGCGTGTGGTGACCGCGAGGCAACGGCGATCCTTGTCGCGATCAACTCGGTCTTCCAGATCCTCGCCTACAGCCTGCTTGGCTACTTCTATCTGACATTGCTACCCAACTGGCTGGGCCTTGAGACACAAGGCTTCCACATCGGTCTGTGGCCGGTCGCGCGGACCGTGCTGATCTTCCTCGGGATCCCGCTGCTCGCCGGGGTTCTCACCCGGCGCGCGGGTCTCGCCACCAAGGGCCGCGACTGGTATGAGGAGCGTTTTCTGCCGCGGATAGGACCGCTTGCGCTGTATGGGCTGCTGTTCACGATCGTCGTCCTGTTCGCGTTACAAGGCCACCAGATCACCCATCACCCCCTCGATGTAATCCGGATCGCGCTGCCACTCCTGGCTTACTTCGGGGTCATGTTCAGCGTCAGCTTTGCCTGGGGCCGAGCGTTAGGCCTCGGTTACGAGCGAACCGCCACCCTGGCGTTCACCGCGGCTGGCAACAACTTCGAACTCGCGATTGCGGTCGCAATCGGCGTCTTCGGAGCCGGCTCCGGCCAGGCACTGGCCGGCGTTGTCGGCCCCCTGATCGAGGTCCCGGTGCTCGTGGCGCTTGTCTACGTCTCACTCTGGCTGCGAGGTTCCTTCCCAACCGCGCCGCGCACGCCGACAAAAATCCAGCTCGCTCCTGAGTCATGACGACCGTACTGTTCGTCTGCACACAGAACGCCGGACGCTCGCAAATGAGCCAGGCGCTGTTCCAGCGTGCCGCCGGCGAGCGCCACCGCGCGCTGTCGGCGGGCACAAAGCCCGCCGACCATGTCCACCCAGAGGTCGTCGAAGTCATGCGTGAACTCGACATCGACCTTGCCGGCCGCACCCCACAAGTGCTCACCCATGAGCTGGCCGAACAGGCCGACTTGGTGATCACGATGGGCTGCGGCGACCAGTGTCCCTATATCCCCGGCAAGCGCTACATCGACTGGGAGCTACCAGACCCGGCCGGCCAGTCGCTCGACCAGGTTCGCGCCATCCGTGACGAGATAGACCGCCGCGTGCGTGAGCTCGCCACTATCAGCGGTCCGCCGCGGACCGGAAGCTCACCAGCGCCTCCTGGCTGAAGAGCCAGAAGCGCGCCTCAACCACTTTGGGGTGGGCGGCCAGCGCTTCACGCGTCGCCGCCAACGCCACGCGTGCGGCTTCCTCGACCGGATAGCCGTACACGCCGGTTGAGATCGCCGGAAAGGCCACCCGCGCACAGCCGTGCGCCGCCGCCAGCTCGATACAGCGCCGGTGACAGCGCGCCAGCAGCTCCGGCTCCCCTTCGGTGCCGCCATGCCAGACCGGCCCCACGGTGTGG
>JAFMRN010000028.1 GCA_017354065.1 Solirubrobacterales bacterium | reverse complement strand
GACGAAGCTGCACCAGGAGCAGCTCTGCGCCGCGTTCTCCCGCGAGACCGGCGTGCCGGTGACGATGCTGCGCTACCACAACGTGTACGGGCCGCGGATGCCCCGCGACACGCCGTATGCGGGTGTCGCCGCGATCTTCGCCAGCGCGCTGGCGGCCGGCCGCGCGCCCCGGGTGTTTGAGGACGGCGGCCAGCTGCGGGACTTCGTCCACGTCCGCGACGTCGCGCGCGCGAACCTGGCGGCATTGAGCGCGGGCGTGTCCGGCGCCTTCAACATCGCCAGCGGAACGCCGCGCAGCGTGCTGGAGATGGCCGCGTCGTTGTGCCGGGCCTATGAAGGCGCGCCCGCGGCCGTGGTCAGCGGCGAGTTCCGGCTGGGTGATGTGCGCCACATCTTCGCGGCGGCGGACCGCGCGGCGGATTCGCTCGGGTTCAGGGCTGTGGAGGACTTCGATGCGGGCATGACCGAGTTCGCGGCCGCGCCGTTGCGGGTGTGATCGACAATGCAAGCGAGCATGGACCGCGGAAACGTACTGATAGTCGATGACGAGCCGACGATCGTCGAGGTGCTGTCGCGCTACCTGGTCCGCGCCGGGTATGACCCGACGATCGCCTATGACGGCGCTGAGGCACTGGCCGCTGCATCACAGCAGCGGCCAGACCTGGTCGTGCTGGACCTGATGCTGCCCCGGATCGGCGGTCTCGACGTGATGCGCCGGCTGCGCGAGCAGAACCGCGGTGCGGACTCGATCCCGATCATCCTGCTGACCGCCAAGGGCGAGGAGGCAGACCGGGTCATCGGGCTGCGCCTGGGCGCCGATGACTACGTGGTCAAGCCGTTCTCACCGGCCGAGCTCGTGGCCCGGATCGACGCGGTGCTGCGGCGTGTCGAGGCCCCGGAGGAGGAGGCGCCGCGGATTGAATTCGGTGACCTGGTGGTCGACCCCGGTGCCCGGCGCGTGTTCAGCGGAGGCCTGGAGCTGCAGCTGACCGGCCGCGAGTTCGAGCTGTTGCATTTCCTCGTCCGCCACCCCGGCCAGGCGTTCTCGCGCGACCAGCTGATGGACGCGGTCTGGCAGTACTCCTTCTACACCGACACATCCACCGTGACCGTGCACATCCGGCGTCTGCGCGGCAAGATCGAGCCCGACCCGACCGAGCCCCGTTACATCCAGACGGTCTGGGGCATCGGCTACCGCTTCCAGCCATGAAGTATCTCCTCGGGCTTGGAGTGGTCGCCGGGGCGCTGGTGCTCAGCTATCTGGAGCTCGGCGGGGCGCACACGCTGATCATCGCGCTGGCGCTGCTGGGAATCGCTTTGGTTGCGGCAGCCGGCAGCGAGCTGCTGCTGCGCCGGCCACTGTCGCTCTCGGACCAGCTGGCAGTGACGATCGCGCTGGTTCTCGCGCCGCTGTTGATCGCGCTGGCGATCTTCTGCGTGCTGATGTTCGTGTCCAACAAGGACGCGATCCTGGTCGGGGTGATCGCGCTGCTCAGCGGGGTCGCGGGGGTCGCCGTCGCGACACGGCTGGCGGGCGCGCTGAACCGCGATGTAGCGCGGATCCGTGACGGCCTGCTGGCCGTCGGCGCCGGTGAGCGTGAGCTGGAACTCGAGGTCTCCAGCGCCACTGAGCTGCGCCAGCTGTGCGAGGCCACGGTCGCGATGCAGACGCTTTTGTTGCGCGAGGAGGCCGCGCGGGATCAGGCCGAGTCGGCCCGCCGTCACCTGGTGGCGGCGGCGTCGCATGACCTGCGCACGCCGATCACCTCGTTGCAGCTGCTGGCCGAAGCGATCGATGACGAGGTGGTCGACGGCCCGCTGCGGCGTGACTACGTGCGCCGGATGCTGACCCACATCCATGCGCTGTCAGCGCTGATCGATGACCTGTTCGAGCTGGCCCGGCTGGAGGCCGGAGACATCACCTGGACGCTTGAGCAGGTCTCGGTCGACCAGCTGCTCGCAGAAACCGTGGACGCGATGCAGGCCGACGCCGAGCACAAGGGCGTCGCCGTCAGAACCCAGCTACCCGGCGGCAGCTGCCATGCGCGCGCCAACCCGGAGAAGCTCCAGCGCGTGTTGTTCAACCTGATCCAGAACGCGATCCGGCACTCGCCGGCGGACGGCACCGTCGTGGTCCGGGCTGAGCGGCTCAGCGAGATGATCGAGGTCGAGGTTGCTGACAGTGGGAGCGGCATCTCCGCGGCCGACCGCGAGCGCGTGTTCGAGACCTTCTATCGCGGGTCCGGAGATGAGGCGCGTAACAGCGACGGCGCCGGGCTGGGGCTGTCGGTAGCGCGCGCGATCATCGACGCTCACGGGGGCCGGATCTGGCTGCCTGACAGCGAGGTCGGCACGCGCGTGCGCTTCAGCGTCCGCGCCGCGGGGTAGGCTGCCCTGCAACTTCCCAAGGGTGCGCCAGTCAGCGGGGGGTTGGGCCGTTACCGTTGCTGAGCCAGGGTAGCGGCGCGACCCCCGTCGCGCGCGTGGGGGGTTGGGAAGTTCCAGGGCTCTGGGCGATCGCTTGCTTCCGGGCGCTATGCAGGATTTTTTGCAAGACCCCGGTAAATGCCTAAATGGATCTGAAAGACGGTCAGAGTGCTGACCAAATTTTCGCGGCGGGCGAGACTTGTGTGATGGCGGACACATTGACCTGCAGGCCGCCTGCTTAGCTCCTCCGCTCCCTAATCCAAGTCAAACCAGGTTGCCGCCTGCCGTCATCTCGACGGTGAACAAGGATCACGAGCCGACGCGTCGGCGTGGGTAGAGCCCGGGCTCCCTCCGGATTCAGATGCACCCACGCCCCCGCTGCTGCGGGCTCTGACGTCGTGCGCGTGATCCGGCCGGAAGGAGCCGCCAAATGTCCAACTCGTCCAACGGGCGAGCGCTCGCTGCGCTTGCCACCGCAAGCACGCTGCTGATCGCCCCCACCGCCGCCATCGCGGCCACGTCGCATAGCCGTCACCACGCGCCGCGCCGGGCGGCCCACAAGCCAGCGGTTCACCATCCCGACCGCACCGACACGCTGTTGACGAAGATGTTCGCCGCGGGCACCCGTATCGCGCACGCCCCGTACTCCTACGGCGGCGGCCATAGCTCATTCGACGCCTCCGGCTATGACTGCTCCGGGTCGGTTTCCTACGTGCTCCACGCTGCCGGCCTGCTGTCGACCCCGGATGACTCGACCGGCCTGGAGACCTTCGGCGAGCCCGGCCCCGGCAAGCACGTCACGATCTTCGCCAACTCAGGCCACGCGTTCATGACCATCAACGGGCGCCGCTTTGACACCAACACGCTGGACTCCACCGGCACCCGCTGGTCCCACACGATGCGCGACACTTCGGGTTACGTCGCCCGCCACCCCGCCGGGCTCTAGCTGAGCACTGATGCCGGCGCGCTACCATCGGTCGGCGCGCCGGCACCGTCCGGCAGCATGCTGCGCCCGTAGCTCAGCTGGATAGAGCGTCGGTCTACGGAACCGAAGGTCAGGGGTTCGAATCCCTTCGGGCGCGTCGAGAAAGACCCGCAATTGCGGGTCTTTTTTGTTGCAGTGGTGTAGGCCGGGCCTTGCGGGGGCGCGGTGGGTACCGCCCGTGGGTACCACTTCGACGCGGATTCTGGGTCGCACGTCGGTGAGCTGCATCAAAGCCACTGGCCGGTCCTGCATCATCTGTCCGACCGACCCCGGCTAGGAGGCTGAATCGTCCTGGGTTTGGTTCCGTCCTGTTTGAGAGGATGAATCATGCCCCGTCATTACTCTGCGGAGTTCCGCCAGCGTGCTTTGCGGATGTTGGAAGAGGCCGCACCGGATCACGTGAACGACACGGCCGCGCTGCGGCACGTCGGATCGCGGCTTGGTGTCGCACCGGAGACGTTGCGCAAGTGGCGCCAGCGCTATGAGACCGACGCGGGTCTCAGCGACGATCAGCCGAGCAGTGATGAGCAGGCCGAGATCAAACGCCTAAAGCGCGAAAACGCTGAGCTGCGCCGCGCGAACGAGATCCTGAAGAGCGCGTCGGCGTTTTTCGCGAAGGAGCTCGACCGCCCCACACCGAGATGATCGCCTTTATTGATGAGCACCGCGATCGTTTCGGGGTCGAGCCGATCTGCCGCGTCCTGGGCGCGACAGAAGGTGGGTTCCTGACCTCACGCGGGTATCGGGCAGCGAAGACCCGCCCGAGGTCCGCCAGGGCGATCCGAGATGAGCTGTTGGGCCAGGAGATCGTCCGGCTGCATGCTGAGAACTACGGCGTCTACGGCGTGCGGAAGATGCACGCGCTGATGCGGCGTGAGGGCTGGCAGCTCGGCCGGGACCAGACCGCCCGAATCATGGCCCTGAACAGCTTGCAGGGCGTGAAGCGCTCCAAACGCGTCTACACGACCAAGCCTGACCCTGAGGGTGCGAGGCCGCTGGACTTGGTGCAGCGTGATTTCAAACCGGTGGCTCCACGGCGCTTGTGGGTAGCGGACATCACGTATGTACGAACACATCAGGGGTTCGCCTATGTCGCGTTCGTGACCGACGCCTACAGCCGTCGGATCGTGGGCTGGAACGTCGCTCGAACTCTCAAAGCTGACGTTCTCCCGCTCCAGGCCTTGGAGATGGCCGCCTTCGATGCCGGCGATCTGAGCGGCCTGACACATCACTCAGACCATGGCTCGAACTACATGTCGCTGGTCTACACCGACCGGATCCTCGAACTCGGCGCCCAGCCCTCCACCGGCACCGTCGGCGACAGCTACGACAACGCGCTCGCTGAAGCGGTCAACGGGCTCTATAAGACCGAGCTGATCCGTCGCCAGGGTCCGTGGCGAACCGTGGAGCAGCTCGAGCTCGCGACCCTGGACTGGGTGTTCTGGTGGAACCACCAGCGCCTTCACGGAGAGCTTGGGATGCGTACCCCGTCAGAGATCGAGGACCGCTATTACGCTGATCCAGAATCTGTCCAGATCGATCTCCCTAGACCAGTAACCAACTAGGAACAGAACCCAGGGCTATTCATCTCCGGAACCGTTGGTGCTCTCCCAGAACCGTCCGAGGTTGCCGTGTGCCAGCGCCCAGCGATGGCTGAACGGGTCTATGGACACGACAAAATCCTCCTCATCCGGGATCGGGCTGCCGCTTGAGTTGACCGGGCAAAACTCGATGGCCTGCCCGATCTCACGTTCAGCCGCAAGCCGCTCAAGCTCAGTCAACTGATTCATCAGGGCCGACAGCTCGTCAGTAGCGGGCCGGTCACCGAGCGACGACAAGGACATCATTGGCTGAAAGGCCTTTCCTCGCAGCACATCGACCGCAGCGTAATCGGAGGTCACAAATTCGGCCTGACGGTCCTGCGGCACCCCGGGCAACCTAAAGCTGGATCGGCTTGTAAGCCAGTGCCAACTCGACGATCTCCTCCGGGGTCAAATCCTTACGTCCGGCGAGACGCGCCTTTGCCTCGGGGTCGGTCGCGGGCCAGTCGATCAGGGCGCTAGCGCGCGGATGCGGCACGCGCCGCTCAAACTCGAAAACTAGCGCGTCAAGGTCGGCCTCGCTCGTTCCGGGTCCGTCCTGCTGGATTGCGCGCACGAGGTTCCACGAGCTCCATGCTCATCGCCGTCCTCCGGCCATCTGAAGTCGCTGGGTCTACAGGCCGAGCAGCCGATGACTGTAGGTGCTCGGGTTCGTGCCCGTTCGGTAGTAATGCCGGAACAAGTCGGCGACCTCTCCTCCTGTCAGCACCTCGTTGGGATGGACTCTTGCCTCGTAACCATTCCAGGGCACAATCTGATCAGCCAAAGCATGCTCGTCGGCCTCAGCTGCGCGACCGAGGACATAATGGCGGGGCTTACCATCGACAAGCTCGCGGATCTCGCACGTCATCCGCCCGTTGAAGTCCCCCGCGCACTGGATGTAGTGCTCATGAGCAGGGTCGTCCTCGGACACCTCATCGAGGTCGAGACCGTCCGGGAGCTTCCAGAGGACGGCTGAAAACCGGCTGGCGCCGTTGAGACAGGCGAGCAGATCACACACATCTGTTTCGATCGCCTCCTGGTCCGGACCAGGAAGATCGAGCGTGTTGTAGTTATCCAATGTCAGTGCGTGTGTAGCTGTCATCAGAACACTGGCCCCTGGGACTCGACATGGAGCCACGAACGACCGGCCGTGACCGCTGGGCGGACACGTCAGCTTGAGTACTGCTCAAGGATCTCCTCGACGCTGAGCTCCTCCTCATCAGGCCCGGCGCGGTTCCCGGCGAGCGCCTCCTGAAGCGTGAGGTCGGGATCGCTGGTTCCCCGCTCATCGACCCGTTCCAACAAGGCCTTTACGGCTGCAGGCTCCAACCCGTCCACTTCTTCCAAGTCACGCCTCATTTCAGATCCGGACATGACCGGACCCACGGGACTGTCGGTGGTGTTTGACCACTTGATGTAAGTCTGAGGAGTGAGTTTGAGAACTAAAGTTGCCATCTGCTTCCCAGGTCGCTTACGGGGCCCGGTAGATACGCCAGTTAATGTCCCGGTTCGTGAATGCTCGCTTGATGTTCGCGGCTCCTGGACCGGAGTAACTCTGCACAGCGTCGGCCACATCGGACAGCCATCGCTGCTGCGTTGCCTCCGGGATCGAGGACGGCCAACGTCCGCGAGCGCTGAACTTTGCGTCATATACGTTAATCCGGCCCAAGCGCCGGTCATACGTTATCCAGTCTGGGCCATTTTCGTTGACGCCAGTCGGACGTCTCAGCGGAATCTCACCACGGCCTACCGACTCCGCAAACCCTCGTTGTTCAGCAAGCGCGCCGTTCTCAGCGTTGTACTTCCACTGCGGCTTTCCAGGATTTAGCTTTGGTTGGCCACTCTCACCAGCAGCGCGACCGGCCATGCGGCCGGCCGTTCCCGTCAGACTGCCCGCAGCCGACGCTAGACCCGTGACGCCGGCGGCCGCGCCCGCTGCTACGGATCTCGCGCCAGCCCCCGCGAGGCGTGCGACGCCCCCCGCGAGTCGTGCGGGACCCGCAGCGACCGCACCGATCCCAGTAGGTACTGCGACCATGCCCGCTGTGCCATCGGAGTTCGACTCGTATTGCTGCGTGAGCGCCGCAATGTCCTCGGAGGTTGGAGAATGACCGAGCAGCGCCCGCATCCGCGTGGGATCGTTCAGCGCCCGCCCGAGCGTCGAAGCGAGCCTCGCCCGGCCAACTTTCGCTGACATTCGTTGAACCACCCGCCGGACTTCAGCGTTTGCCTCGGAGACCTTCCGGGAGTCCGTGTTGTCAGCCGCCTCGATCACCGCGAAGTCCTCGGCTGTCACGGGACGCCCCAGCGTCGTTTGCAACAGACTCGGATCCCCAGCGATCTGCTCCCATGTACTCAGCGGCATAACCGCCAACAGCGAGTTGAAACTGTCGACCGCCTGAACCTTGTGTTGGTATTCCTCCCGGAGCGCGGCTACGTACGTCGGCGTGGCCGCACGCCCGAGCAACGCTCCAAGCGGACCGGGGTTATGCAGCGCGTCAGCGTGCAGCGCCGCCGCGACCTTCCGGTCAGACGTTCTTGAGAGGACCCACTGGGCGGTCGCGATCGCTTCTGCCTGCGCTCTATCGCGCTGCTGCTCAGCCGGGGTTAGGACCGGTTTGGGGGCGCTCAGAACAGAACAGCTCGCGTTTTGATCGATCAGGTTCTCGACCAGACACCCGATCCCGTGGCCAATCGTCCGCCCCAGGCCTGGGGCGATCGACAACACACCGCCGATCAGGATCGCGACAACCGCGATCAAGCCGACGTACTCGACCAGGTCCTGCCCGGCCTCAGACCCCAACGACCCCAAGGCGCGGCGCACGCTCATGCCCAGTACCAGCACGACACACGGTTCCGGGAGCGACGCGGCGTAGCGGTCGTCGCGCTACTGCCGCACCCTGCGAGCAGCAACGGCAAGACCACGGCCATCCATGCCACGCCCCTGAACTTCACAGATAGTCAGGATGCCATCAGACCTGCCAGCATGCAAGCAGCGAGCTACCTGGCTACGCACACCTGTAGTCGAGTGCCGGCCAGGGGCTCACCGACCCGGATGATCGCGGCCAGCACGCGCAGGACCGGCGGGCAGTCAAGAGAGCCGCGGAAGCGGCGCGCCGGAGGCGCGGCCCGCAGGGCCGACCTTGACGGCCCGCCGGCCGGCGCGAAAATCACCGCGATCCGGGTCGGAAATGGCGACCAACCAAGACCAGCGGAGGCCGGTGGGAGCCTCCCTAACCGCCTAAACCGAGGTACGTCACGTCCGTAACGACTTACGTTCCGCTGGCAGGTCGACCACGGATAGCTCCTTCGTGGCGAAAGCCGCTGTAAAGCTTGCAGCTCGCTCGGTCGCCGGACGAGCGTGCAGATAGCGGCTCGTCGTTGCTAGTTGGGCATGGCCCATCGCGTCGCGGACGCTAACCAGGTCCACGCCGCCTGCAACCAGCAACGACCCGAACGTGTGGCGCAGGTCGTGCCAACGCAGCGGCCGGAGCGCCGCGTGGTCACGGGCGCGTTTGTAACGGCGACGCAGAGCGGAATCGTCCACTCGCCGACCGTAGGCGTTACAAAACACGTAGTCGTCGGGCTCGGTGAAGTCCTGACGCCGAGACAGTCGTTCCAAGGCTGCCGCTGCCTGGTCGGAGATCGGGACACGGCGGATCTGGCCCGTCTTGGGCGGCCCCTCAACGCCTCCGGACACGGCGCGGCTGATAGTCAATGCTGATCCGGCCCAGTCCACGTCTGACCAGCGCAGCGCCAGCTGCTCGCCCAGACGCAGTCCGGCGTAAGCGGCAACGCGGACTGCCTCCGCGTCTCTCGCGTCTTCAAATTCGGTGAGCCGGTCGCGCGGAGAACCGCGATAGGCACCGCTCTCGAGCGTCCGCGCCAACTCCTCGATCTCCTCTGGCGTATAAAAGATCAGCACCGCGGGCTCAGAAGCCCGGCGCCGATCAGTGCTAGCGGCCGGATTGGAAGGCAGCTGGAAGCGCACGGAGCGGACCCCGAAGTTGAACACCGCACGAACTACGTCCCGGACGCGGTTGACTGTTCGCGATGACACGCCGGTCGCAGCCACCCTGTCGAGCAGCTCCTCAACGTCCTGGGTCGAGATCCGCTTGGCCGAGAGATCACCCAGAGCGGCCATGATGTGGCCGTTGGTCTCCCCCGCCCCGCGGCTGTAAGCAACACCGGGCTCGGCCAGGTCACTGCGGTGTTGCCGCAACGTTGCGGGCTTGGCGCCCCTGACACGCTCCAGCCAGTCGAGGTATGCATGCGCGACCTCGCGAAACGTTGGTCCGGCCGATAAGCGCAGCTGCTCGGCCTCATCCGCCGCATCCAACTCCGCGACATAGGCGGTCACGAGTTCCGCAGCCCGGACGTTGGCTCGCCGTACGTCGAAGTATCCGTCGGGCACCCGCCCTGGATGCGGAGCCCACACGTCGCCGTCGCGCGTCAGCCACGCAGGCCCGACGCGACGCTTTACCTGCTTGCCCTGATAGCGGAACTTGGCCTCATAGAAGGGCTCGCCGTTGTGCTGGCGGACGATAAGGGCTGGCACCGGAGCTGCCACGGTCATCGATTATAAGAGAATGGGTACCGCATGGGTACCAATTTCCGTGGGTACCGCTTTGGGTACCAAACTGACCGATGGCGGGGCATATCCAGTGTTTACAGGCGATTCGAACTGTCAGTAAACGCTGGGATTAGATCTGCTCGATCGGTCTACGGAACCGAAGGTCAGGGGTTCGAATCCCTTCGGGCGCGTCGAGAAAGACCCGCAATTGCGGGTCTTTTTTGTTGCAGCGGCGTAGGTAGCGGGGTGGGTGTCTACCGATTCGCTACCGAGTTCTGGGCGACGCGAGCCTCGGCCGAGTCTGAACGACGACCGGCCCGGATCGCAGGAATCCTCGCGCGTGCCGGCGTGCCGTCAAGGTCGGCCCTCCGGGCCGCGCTTCGCGCGCCGCTTCGCGACTCCCTTGACTGCCCGCCGGTCCCGCGCATGCTGGCCGCGATCATCCGGGCCGGGAGGGCTGTGGGCCCGTCAGCCGCACCGGTTCTGCGTCTACGCGAGCGTTGACGAGCAAACGAAGTTGCTCACGCCTCCTCACCGGCGCGACGGTCCGCCAGCAAATAGCTCGCCCCGGCGCTGAGCGCGGCGACGGAGAAGACCGAGGGCCACGCGCCGATCTTCTTCGCCAGTGGGTGGGAGGCGCCGAAGCCGCCGAGGTAGGTACCAAGCAGCACAACGGTCACGGCCGTCCCCTGCTTGCGCCACTGCCGCGCTGCGAGCACCCCGCCCACAGCAAGGACCGCACCGCCGAACTGGCGCTTAGTGAACCGGGCCACGATGTATCCGCCGATCAGCGAGCCGCCGGCGACTGGAGCAGTTGAGGTAGTCATCGGCTCGACTCTATCCCGCCGCACGGGTCGTCCGACGGTAAGGATCGGAGCGGTGGAGCACAGCGCCAAGCCGCGGATAGACGCGGTAGATGTTCTGCTCGAACACGGCGCGCTTCGCGCGATCGTCCAGGCTCGTCGCCTCAACGTAGCGCCGGGTGTCGTCGAAGTGGTGGCCACTCCTGGAGTCCACGCCGCGCACCGCCCCGATCATCTCCGACCCGAACAGAATGTTCTGGCTCGGGATCACCTCGCACAGGAGGTCGATCCCCGGCTGGTGATAGACGCAGGTGTCAAAGAACACGTTGGTGAGGACGTTCGCATCCAGCGGCGGCTGATCCAGCATCGCCGCGAGACCGCGGTAACGGCCCCAGTGGTAGGGGGCAGCTCCGCCGCCGTGGGGAATCACAAACCGCAGTTTGGGAAAGTCCGCGAACAGGCGGCTCTGGACAAGCTGCATGAACGCGATGGTGTCGGCCGCGATGTAGTAGGCGCCGGTGGTGTGAACGTGGGGGTTGCTCGATCCCGACACGTGGATCATCGCCGGGACATCCAGCTCCACGAGCGCGTCATATAGCGGATACCAGCTGCGATCGGTCAGCGGCGGTGCATTCCAGTCCCCGCCGCTGGGATCGGGGTTGAGGTTGGCGCCGATGAAGCCGAGCTCCGACACGCAACGCCGCAGCTCCTCGACACAGCCACCGATCGGGTCCGCGACCGATTGGGGTAGCTGACAGACGCCGGCAAACCGGCCGGGAAACAACCCGATCACGCGGGCGATCAGATCGTTGCAGCGCCGCGTCCACTCTCGACTTACCACTGCGTCGCCGCGGTGATGGCCCATAGCTGAGGCTTGGGGGGAGAAGATCGTCACGTCTATCCCCCGCTCATCCATCATCGCCAACTGCCCCTGGGTGATCGCGCCGGTGATGTCCGCGTCGGCGATGTGCGGATAGGGCGGCGGCTCCAGACCGGCCTCCCACGCCACAAGCTGCGCCTCGCGCCACTGCTTGTGCGCGGGCGGAACGGTGGTGAAGTGCCCGTGGCAGTCGATGATCATGCGTTGTGGTCCTCGTAGACGAGGCCGCGCGCGGACAACCCCTCACGCATAGCCGACAGGTCGAGGCCCAGCTCCCCAGCCGCGTACTGCACGCGCCGCCGTGCCTCGGCTTGCTCACGCTTCCGGGCGGCCGCGAGCACCACCTCCGCCTCCATGCGCCGAACCACGACGACACCGTCGTCGTCGGCGAGCACCAGGTCTCCGGGTTCCACCCGGGCGCCGGCGCAGACGATCGGCGTCTGCACGTTGGCGACCGTCTCCTTGACGGTGCCCTGGGCACTGACCGCCGCGGACCAGACCGGGAAGCGCAGCTCAGTCAACTCGGCCACGTCACGGACCCCCGCGTCGATCACCAGTCCGCTGACGCCATGAGCGCGCATGCTGGTGGCGAGCAACTCCCCGAAGTAGCCGTCGCTACAGGGGCTCGTGGGGGTAGCCACCACTACGTCACCGGGACGGGCCTGCTCAATGGCGACGTGGAGCATCCAGTTGTCACCGGGTGGCAGCTCGACGGTCAGCGCGCTGCCTGCCAGCCGGACCGGCCGGTAGATCGGACGCAGACGCGGGGCCATCAGACCGGTGCGACCCTGTGCCTCATGCACCGTCGCGACCCCCAGCTCGCCATAAGCGGCGATCAGCCCCGCGGAGACGCGCGGACAACCTCTAACGACGCGTCCCATCTCGCACCTCCCCGGCCCTGACCGGTTCAACCTCGATGCCGGCCGCGAACAGCTCCGGCACCTCAAGCGGTGCCGGAATCAACCCTTGGCGCACGGCCGCGTCGATCGCATACTTGAGCGCGGCAGCCATCTCCGGCACCGTCCCCTCGGGACGCGCGGGCGCCAGTTGCCCGGCGCGCGTGAAAGCCTGCAGCAGGTCACTGACAGCTGCCGGGTCAGCCGCCAGCGCACCGGAGACGGCGACCATATGGTTGATCGGTACGAACCCGTGCCGCGCGCGCCACTCCCGGGCGGCGGCCGCCGGGTCTGGGATCACGGGCCTGATCGGCTCACCCGGCCGACCTACGAACATGATCGCGGCGTCCACCGCGCCGCCGGCCAGCAGGGAAGCGACCGTCTCGCCGGCCGGCGCGAGCTCGACGTTGCCGGGGTCCTGAAACCCCGCGACGTGTGACGGCTCAGTGACCACCCAGGTGACATCGCCGACCCTGAGGCCATGCTCCTCGGAGAGGATCGCGCGGACCCACATACCGGTGGTCTGGCTGAAGGACCTGACCGCGACGCGCGCGCCCTTCAAGTCGGCCGGCGTGATCAGACCGCGACCCGAGTCATAGACGAGGCTGGCGTGATGAAAGTCGCCGAGGACGACCACCGGCAGCAAGCGGATCGGCGAGCCGCCGGCGACGGCCTGGAACAACGCCCCGATCGGCAGCTCGCTGACCTCGAAGGCCTGTCGCTGGATCATCGCGTCAAAACCGGTGTTCACCGGTGAGCGCTCAATGAACTCGAACTCGAGCGAACGCGGAGTGACCGTCCCGTTCTTCAGCGGCTCGGTGTGCGCGTAGGTACCTAGGAGCGTCTTCACACGGCGCATTGCGTCATACTGTATACATCATCCAGAGACTCTCAGTTGCTCTCGCACAGCGACCTCACCTCGCCGCGCTGCTCTCAGGGGAGTTCCCTGTCAGCGGGTATCAGCTCGATGTCGTCCGCGTCACACCGATCATCGCGGCCTACCGCCGGATGGTGCGGGAGCTGGCCTTCGACATCTGCGAGCTGGCCCCCGTGACGTACCTGATGGCACGCGCCGCCGGCCTGCCGCTGACGGCGATCCCGGTGTTTCTGGACCGACGCTTCCACCATGGCGACGTCAGCTGTGCCGCCAACTCGGGGATCGCGACGCCAGGCCAGCTCGAGCATCGCCGGGTCGGCGTGCGCGCCTACTCGGTCAGCACCGGCGTGTGGGGTCGCGGCCTCCTCGCGCACGAGCACGGGACCGATCTCAGCACGATCACCTGGGTCGTCGATGATGAGGATCACCTGCCGCCGGCCCGTCCGCCACGGATTGAGCACGTGCGGGACGGCAGCACCCTCGCCGCGCTGCTCAACAACGGCCGGATCGACGCGGCCTTCGGCGGTAACGCGGGAACCGGACGGGCCGGCACCCCCCGGACAGACTGGGCACGTGGCGCCGCGGCAAACGACCCAAACGCACGCGTCTATCCGCTGTTCGCAGACCCTGATGCCCTGGCCAACGCCTCCTACCGGGCCAGCGGCATCTACCCGCTCCACGGCGTGGTCGTGCTCCGCAGCGAGCTGGTCCACCGTGACCCTGAGCTGCCCAGCCGTCTGTATGCAGCCCTGAGGGCAAGCAAGCGCGCTGCAGTGGCAGCCGATCCAGACTGGCGGGCGATCCCTCACCTTGAGCGCCAGCGCACGATAGTCGGCCCCGACCCGCTGCCCTACGGTGTGGAGCCCAACGCGCCGACGCTGGCGACGCTGCCGCGCTGGGCCACAGAGCAGGGACTGCTCACCGAGTCTGTGGGGTGGGGCTTCGCCCCGGGGGATTATCCGGTCGCCTGAATCGCGCCGCCCCAACGCGCGATGATCTCCTCACTGTTCGCCACGAAGGT
>JAFMRN010000377.1 GCA_017354065.1 Solirubrobacterales bacterium | reverse complement strand
ACTGGAGCTGTTTCAACGCCGACTCGCTGGCAAGCGAGTGGATGTAGCGGACGCGCCCCAGCAGGTCCTTGACCTTCCGGCTCTGCAGCGCGCCGATGAAGTCCCAGTTCGCAAACAGCTCCCCGTGCGCCGCCTGCTTCACCATCAGATCCTGAGCCCGATTCTCTCCAACGGTAGAGACCCCCCCGGCGGCAAGTCCGGGCAACAGCTCTCCCGGCAGGTACTTGATCGCGGCCAGGATCTCGACGTCGGGTCCAATCTGGTCCCGGATCCGCTCCAGGTTCGCGGCCACGGTCGCGGCTGACAGCGTCCTCAGCTGGTCAACCATCCTATGCCCGCCTGACGTCCCGCCTGGCCCTGCTCCCGCCGGTGGCTGAAGTGCTCCTCCGAGCAGATAGTGCAGATCCCCACGTCGTAGACCCTCTCTACCCCGGCCGCCTCAAGCTGTGCCCGCGCGATCTTCGCCAGGTGGAGGTTGCGCCCCTGCCGCGCGTCATAGGCCTGGAAGCGCGCGTGCAGGTCCTCCCCCACCTCATAGCAACAGGAGCCGGCCGCCGGGCCTATCGCGGCACAGACCCCGGCTCCGCCGAGCGCCTTCACGCCGTTGGCGAGCACACCCTCATCCAGGCCGTGCCAGCCGGCGTGGATCGCGGCGACGCTGTGGCCGTTGCTCATCACTACCGGGACGCAGTCGGCGGCCAGCACGATCGGCGCAAGACCGTGCCTTTCAGTAATGACCCCGTCCCCGTCACCTACCAGACCGGGCTGATCGACCGTATGCACCGTCGCGCCGTGAACCTGCTTGGCCCAGGCGAAGCGCACGCCCAGCTCGGTTTCCAAGCGCTCGCGGTTGGCGGTCTGACCGAGCGCCAAATCACCGGTGTCACGCGTCGTAAACAGCGCCCGCGCGCCAGGCAGATCTACGGTCAGCATCGCCGTTCAGGCTACTCGCGAGCTGCACGGCCAGGCGCGGCGCGTTTCCAAAGTCCTCGTCCGTGACACGGATCAGCTCGATCCCGCGCTCGCGGCAGTGCAGGTCCTTGCGCCTGTCCCGCGCCCAGGAACTGCGGCTGGAGTGCCATTGAAAGCTGTCGTATTCCACCGCCACGCCGGCCTCGCGCCACAGGCAGTCAACGGTGTAGCCGCCGCCGACCCGCGCATCCATCTCGGGGTCCGGCAGGCCGGCGTCGCGGATCAGCGCCAGCAGCCGCTCCTGTCCGTGTGAGCGGCTCGGATTGCCGACCAGCCGGACCCCCAGCAGCCGCCTCAAGGTCCCCGCCCCCGCCCACGTCGGGTGGGCGCTGAGCTCCGCGGCCACGTCGTCCCGGTTGACCCTCCCCAGGCTGAAGGCCTCATCCAGCGCGCGTTCCAGGTCCCGTGCGCTGAGGTCGGCCGCGATCTCCAGCAGCGCCCGCGCCGGCGTGACAACCGGCACGCCGTCAACGAAGTCGCGCTCGATCGGTCCGTAGCCGCGGTGGATCCGGATCCCCTTGCGCCGCCCGCCGCCCTCAGCACCGGGCACCAGCACGTCCACACCGCTGGGCATACCGCGGATCTTCCACAGACCCGCGGCCCTATGGGAGCAGATCAGCGCCTGGGGACCACGCGTCAGCAGCGCTGCGATGTCCTCCGAGTGCGGGCCGTCGGTGGCGTGGCCGTACGCGTAGACGCCACGGTGGACCATGATCAGCACGCCCTTGTGGATCCGTCCGTGAATGTGATCCCTGCTCAGCCCAGCGCTGAATAACTGGCGCCGGGCGACTCGGCCCTGCTGGGCGCCCGCGATTGTCGCGATCCGCGTGTCCGGCGGACCATCAACCCGTACAACTCTACGCGACGTCACGACGCGAACCGGGGTCGCGCGCTGGGTCGTCTCAGAGCCACCCTTTGCGGTCATGGACAGAGCGTGACGCCGGCCACGAGCGACGGCAAGCGTTGTCACAAACCATTTAAGGCGGCGCACAACTGAGCCTCGCGGTCGGGCGCCTCACCGTCGAGCAGCGCCGCGCGCGCCGCCGCCACGGCC
>JAFMRN010000376.1 GCA_017354065.1 Solirubrobacterales bacterium | reverse complement strand
GGCGCGAAGCGCTGGACCGCCTGGCCGAACGCCCGGCCGACGCGGTCGTACTGGACGTGATGATGCCCGGCATAGACGGGCTCGAGGTTTGCCGCCGGCTGCGCGCCGCGGGCGACCGCACCCCGGTGCTGATGCTGACCGCCCGCGACGCGATCGACGACCGGGTCAACGGCCTGGACGCTGGTGCCGATGACTACCTGGTCAAGCCCTTCGCCCTGCGTGAGCTCCAAGCACGCGTCCGCGCGCTGCTGCGCCGCGCCGGTGAGGACGGGGCCGACGGCGAGGTCCTGCGCTTCAATGACCTGACGCTCGATCCGGTCGCCCACGAGGTCCACCGCGGCGACCGTTATGTGGAGCTGTCAAAGACCGAGTTCCTGTTGTTGGAGCTGTTCATGAAGCACCCGCGCCAGGTCCTGACGCGCTCGACGATCTTCGAGAACGTGTGGGGCTATGACTTCGGGCCGACATCCAACGCGCTCGGCGTCTACATCGGTTACCTGCGCCGCAAGACCGAAGAGGGCGGAGAAGGCCGCCTGCTGCACACGGTGCGCGGGATCGGCTACGTCCTACGGGATTGATCATGCCGGGCGGGCGCGCCACAAGCGGGCGGACCACGCAGACGCTGCGCGGGATCACGCTCGCCGCGATCAGCCGGATGCGCGGCATGACGCTGCGCAAGCGCATCAGCCTCGCGGCGGCCGCGGCGGTCGCTGTGGCCGTGGCGGTTGCGGTGGTCGTCTGCTACGGCGCGGTCCGCTACCGCCTGCAGTCCGAGCTGAGGACGCAGCTGACCCTCCAGGCCCAGGCGATCAACCACGGCTACACCCACCAGCGGATCCCCGGCCTGCCGGCCAGCGCCGGCGGCCCCGCGCCGTATGAGCAGGTGGTGCTGGCGAACGGCCAGTCGGTCTCACAGAGCGGCGTTCCGATCCCCAACACCAGCCGTGCCGCCGCCGTGGCCACCGGTGAATCCGGTCCGTACTTCAGCCAGGTCAACATCCGCGGCACTCCGGTCCGGGTCTACACCTTCATGCTGAACAGTCCGGACGCAACCTATGAGGGCATGCACATGGCGGTGCAGCTCGGCCGTCCGCTGACCCAAACCAACAGCGTCCTGTCTGAACTGCGCCTGGTGTTGCTGGTCGTGTTCCTGCTGGGCGTCCCGCTCGCCGCGATCTTCGGGCGGCTGGCCGCGCGCCGGGTGCTCTCCCCCCTGGCGAAGGTGTCGACCACAGCCCAGCTGATCGCCGAGACCGACGACCTGTCACGGCGCATAGACGTCCACCAGGAGGACGAGGTCGGCCAGCTTGCCGCGCGCTTCAACGCGATGCTCGCGCGCCTGGCGGCCTCACGCGAGGCGCTGGATGAGTCGGTCCAATCCCAGCGCCAGCTGGTAGCCGACGCCAGCCATGAGCTGCGCACGCCGGTGACCAGCCTGCGGACCAACGCGGAGGTGCTGCTGGCGTCCCCGTCGCTGGATCCGGAGGACCGCCGGCTGCTGGAGGATGTCCTGGAGCAGAGCGAGGAGCTCTCAGCGCTGGTGGCGGACCTGATCGACGTGGCGCGCGGTGAGCTGCGTTCCGACGCGCTTGACGAGGTACGCCTGGACCGGCTGGTCGAGGACGCGCTGGCGCGGGCGCGGCGCAACTACTCCGAGGTCGAGTTCCGCGCGCAGCTGGATGCGATCGTCGTTCCGGCCAGCCCCGAGCATCTCAGCCGCGCGGTCAACAACCTGTTGGACAACGCGGCCAAACACGCCGGCGACGGGCCCGTGGATGTCCGCGTCGACTCCGACGGCGTGACGGTCCGTGATCACGGCTCGGGGATCGACCCCAAGGACCTCCCGCACGTGTTTGACCGCTTCTATCGCGGCGTCAACTCACGGGCCAGCCAGGGCTCGGGGCTGGGCTTGGCGATCGTCAAGCAGACGGCCGAACAGCACGGCGGCAGCGTCCGTGCCGAGAACGCTCCGGGCGGCGGCGCCAGCTTCACGCTGACGCTGGCGGGCGCGGAGCCGACCGACGAGC
>JAFMRN010000375.1 GCA_017354065.1 Solirubrobacterales bacterium | reverse complement strand
GTCGATGATGTCGGCGCCCCCGTCCAGGGCCACGCGGGCCTCCACGGCGGAGACGACGCTGACGAGCAACCTCATACGCGACAGCGCTCATGCAGCCGACGCTCGACCGTGCCGCCGTGACGATCAAAGTCCACGACGTTCACCCGCGTGCCGGCCGGCGCCCCGGCCGCCAGCTCCCGCGCGACCCGGGATGCCAGATCCGGTCCGTCCACGATCCCGTACACCGACGGACCCCATGAGCTCTGACCCACGGCTTTGACATCGAGCGCCAGTAGCGCGTCGACCAGCGGCGCGGCGCTGGGGTGGAAGATCCCGCCCTGCTGGGGGGCGAAGGTCTGGCCGACCTCGCGCTGGATCGCGGTCAGCGCGGCACCGAACTCCTCTATGTCGCCCGCCATCAGCCCCGGCAGCAGCCCGGTCAGCAGGCGCCTGGCGACGTTCGGCTGGACGCGTCGCGTTGCGCCGAGCGCGTCAAAGAAGCGCTCCTCCTTCACACCGGACAGGCCCTCGAGACCCTCTGCCAGCGCCAGCACACAGCGCCAGTCGCACGGCATCGGATGGCGGGTGACCACCGGGCTGAGCGGGTCCTGATCGCGTACCCCGGCCTCCACCACCAGGCCGGTCTCCGCGAAGGTCCACAGTCCGACACTCGACCGCGCCCCGCGCCCGCTGGCTCGCGCCAGCGCTTCAGGGGACGGGTCAAGGCCGGCCAGGGCGGCGACCCCGCGGGCCACCGCGATCCCGAGCTTGGTGCCCGAGCCGAGCCCCGCGTGCGGCGGGATCGCCTCCTCGACACGTACCTGAAGCCCGCGCCCGAACCCAAAGGTGGACGCCGCGTGGCGCGCGAAGCGCTCCGCACGCTCGGCCTGAGGGCCCAACGCCAGCACATCACCGGCCGCCACGGAGTCCGGCGACTCCAGGTGCACCACCACCCGCGGAGACTCGACGCCGACCCCGAAGCCGCCAAAGCGCCGGCCGTCCAAGCCGGCCGGGTCCAGCATCCCGAAGTGCAGCCGCGCAGGCGCTCTGACCACGATCTCAGTCATGGTCGGCCAGATACTCGCGGACGTAAGCCATCGCCTCACGTTCGCGCGGGCCGGCGGTCTTGTCGACCAGCGGCTGGAGCCGCTCCAGCTCGGCCCGCACGTGTTCGGCGCCGAGCACCCGCACGCGTGAAGCGAGGATCGACGCCTCCACCACCGCGTGCCGCGCGCGGCACAGACCCGCCGGTTCAGCGGCGCCCGTGCCGCTCGCCACGACCTTTGCCCGTACCAGCGCCCGCGCACCGGCGGGCGTGATCTCGCTGACCACCAGCTCCCGCCAGTGGCTCGCCTGCTCGATCACCGAGCCGCTGATTTCAGTCGCGGCGCGCACCGCCGGCTGGGGACGGCCAAGCGCGGACTGGACGAACAACAGCACGTCATCTGTCAGGTGCACGACCGCCTCACCGTGCGCGCGCAGGTTGCGCAGCGTCCGCGTTCCGTGGAACGGCCAGAAGGCGACCTCCCGCTCACCCCAGCGCACGCCCATCGCGGCGCAATTGACGACCCCGTCCGTGCCCGTGGTGGTCATCACCGTCTCCAGCAGCGGCGCCTGGCACTGCGGGTCAGCGCTCATCGTGCTGCGTCGGCGCTCAGCCGCTCGGCGAGCTCGACCAGCATCCGTACCCCGTACCCGGTCGCGCCCGCCCCGAACACATCACCGCGATCCTCCTCGAGCAGCGCGGGCGCGAGCATGTCGACGTGCGCCCAGGGCAGCCCCCCGGCGAACCGCGACAGAAACGTGGCGGCGACTATCGGGAAGCCAAAGCCGCGTCCCGCGATGTTGCGCAGGTCGGCCACTCGCGACTCCAGCAGCCGCTGGTAACGCTTGTGCATCGGCCACGGCCAGGCCAGGTCGCCGGCCGCGTTGCCGGCCGCCACCACCTGGTCCCGCCACTCCGCGTCCTCCGCGAACACGCCGCCGTACATATCGCCCATCCCGGCGCGCAGCGCACCGGACAAGGTCGCCAGGTCAACCAGATGGGT
>JAFMRN010000374.1 GCA_017354065.1 Solirubrobacterales bacterium | reverse complement strand
CTGCAGCTCCCCGCTGCGGCGGCCCTCACGGACCACCAGGTTGCGCAGAAACCCTTGGGAGCTGCGGCGGTCATAGGCGCTGAGCCCGGCCGCGCGCGCCCAGGCGACGACCTCCTCACGAGCCTGGTTCCCCGCCTCCGAGGCGAGCTTGCAGTCGCTGCACTCGACGATCTCCTCCCAGCGGCCGGGCGCGTGGAAGCCGCAGATCAGCCGCCCCTCCGCGTCCACCCCGAAGCTGTACTCGAGCTTGTTGCGGTAGCGCCACAGCTCGACCGCCGGGATGATCGGCTCGAGCGTGAAGCCATCCAGCTTGCCGATCCGGCGCAGCGCGTCGTCGACCTGCTGCTGCTTGATCTCCAGCTGCTTCTCATAGCCCAGGATCTGCCACGGCGCGCCCGGGTGATCGGCGATCGGAGCGATGCGGTCGGGCCCGGGCTTGCGGACCTCAAGCGTGCGCGCCTCCGCATAGGCGCGCTTGGACTTGCCGACCTCAGCCAGGACGGTGTCCCCGGGCAGCGCGCCGGCGACGAACACGACGAAACCGTCACTGCGGGCGACGCCGGCGCCGCCGTGGGCGATCGAGTCGACGTGCAGCTCCAGCTGGTCACCGCGGCGCGGGCGGGTGGCGGTGCTCTGCTCCATCGCGTCGAGGTTAGTCACCGTGAGAGCCTGTTCCACGGAGATGTCCGGCCCGGATATGGCCGTGTACACGGCGCTGGATCGCCACCCGTCCACAAGCCCGGGCCACCAGCCCGGGCTTTCGTGAACGGTCGTCGCCCAGCTTGATCCACGACCACCCCGGTCTCGGACCCTTCCGTGAAACCGACTCTAAACTCCCGCGCCGTGCCGACCCACTACCTGACCGGTGAAGAGCTGAACGCGAAGCAGACGCTGGCGCTGATCGACCGCGCGGCCGAACTGCGCGCGGCGCCGCACGTCTCCAACGTACTGGCCGGCAAGTCGGTCGCGCTGATCTTCGAGAAGCCCTCCACCCGCACCCGGGTCAGCTTTGAGGCGGGCGTGTTCGAGCTTGGGGGACATCCGCTGATCCTGCGCCCGGATGAGATGCAGCTGTCCCGCGGTGAGTCGCCGCGCGACACCGCGCTGGTCCTGTCCCGGCACGTGGCCGCGATCGGGCTGCGGACCGGCGCTGACGAGAAGATCCAGGACCTGGCCGCGCACGCGAGCGTGCCGGTGATCAACATGCTGACGCGCGATCACCACCCCTGCCAGGCCCTCGCCGACCTGCTGACCCTGAAGCAGGAGTTCGGCGCCCTGGACGGGCTCAAGCTCGCCTACGTGGGGGACGGCAACAACGTGGCGCGGTCCCTGGCGATCGTCGGCGCGCTGGCCGGCGTGCAGGTGTCGGTTGCCGCGCCGGAGGGCTACCAGCTCGAGCCCGTTGCCGGGGCGCAGCTGACAGACGATCCTTACAGCGCGGTGAAGGACGCCAACGCCGTCTACACCGACGTGTGGGTATCGATGAACGACGATGCCGACACCGCCGCCGCCCGCCGCAAGGCCCTGGCTCCCTACCGCATCGATGACAAGCTGTTGGCCGCCGCGGCGCCGGGCGCGATCGCCCTGCACTGCCTGCCCGCCCACCCGGATGAGGAGATCACGCCGGCGGTGCTCTACGGCGAGCGCCAGCGGATCTGGGATCAGGCGGAGAACCGCCGGCACGCGCAGAAGGCGCTGCTGGAAACGCTCACCAGCGGCTCTTAGACCGCGTACGCGACGGTCGCGACCAGGATCGCGGCCAGCGTCCCCCACACGATCACGGTCGCAATCAGCCGCTGGTCGAGGCCGTAGGCGTGGCCGACGATCAGGCCGTTGATCCCGCTCGGCATCGCCGCCTGCAAGAGGAACGCGGCAGGCACCGCGATCCCGCTCAAAGACACCAACCCCAGCACCGCGGGGGTGACGCCGAAGCGCAGCGCCAGGGCACCGAGGATCGTCGCATCGGGCGTCTGGAACAACGGAAGCCCCTGGGAGCGGCGCTCCGAAGAGAGGTACACACCGACGGTGAAGAAC
>JAFMRN010000373.1 GCA_017354065.1 Solirubrobacterales bacterium | reverse complement strand
GGCCAGCGCCCGGGTCCGGCCCCCGCGCCGGGCGCGACCGCGCCCTGCACCAGGGCGGTCCAGTCGCTGCGCAAGAAGCTCCACACGCTGGCGGTCAACGGCAGGCACAGGCGCGCCAGCTTCGACATCACCGTCAGCCTGCCGAAGGGCTGCAAGCACTACGCGGTCATCTTCCCGCGCCATGTGACCACCAGCGAACCGAAGAAGGCAAAGGCGGTGGACAGGTTCACAGCCCAGGTCTGGGGCATCTACTACCACAAGGTCAAGGTGCGCTACAGCCATAAGGTCCGCTCGGCCAAGACCCACAAGCTCGTTGTGGTGCATTCGACAAAGACCGTGCTGAAGCCCTACAACAAGCTGGTGGCCACGGTGACGAAGCTGTCGAACCGCAACGCGGCCAAGGGCTATCACAACACCAGCGGAACGCTCACCAAGTGGGCCGGCAAGCGCTTCATCCTGCGCTTCACCGCGGCCCGCCACGGGCGTGCGGGCACGTCCTTCGGCCTGAAGTGGATCACGCTGAACCGGTCCTGAGCGGACCCGCTCAGTCCCCGCGGCGGACCACCGCGACCTGCAACGCCGGGGGTACTTCCGGCGAGCGCAGCCGTTTGCGGCGGCCGATCCGCAGATCATGAAAGGCCGGGTCCAGCTGGTTGAGCGCGGCTGAGGAGACGAGTACCTGGCCGGGGCGCGCGCCCTCCCCGACGGCGGCGACTATGCCGATGTCAACACCGACGTACTCGCCGCCCAAGCGCCGCGGACGGCCCCAGTGGACGCCGGCGCGGATCCGTGGCCGTACGCCGGCGACATCCAGCTGGTCGACGACCTCCTGGCACTCCAGCGCGGCGTACGTCGCCGCCTGGGCCGACACGAACGTCGCGATCGCGCCGTCCCCCATGCGCCGCACGATCCGCCCGCCGTGGCGCTCGACAATCGCGTCGGCCGACGCATACACGGTGCGGATCAGCTCGGTGGCGACGTCGTCTCCGGCGGCGAGGGTCATCGATGAGAACCCGACTATGTCCGCATACAGCAGCGCCAGGTCCACGTCGCCACGCCCGCGACCGGTGGCCTCTGACAGGCGCTGCCACATCTGCAGACCGGTCAGGGACAGCTCCGAGACGAGGCTCTCGCGCTCCTCGGGCTGGAGCGCGACCACGCCGGAGGCCAGGTAGGCGAGCGTACGCTCCCCCGCCGTGGACAGCGGATCCCCGAACTGGGGGTCGCCCGGCAGACGCTGCCGCAGCGACCGTAACGCCATGAGGAGCGCCGGCTGGCTGTCCAGTCGCTCCAGCGCCCCCTGAATTCGGGGTGGAAGAGGCAAATGGCGGGAGAAGGATTCGAACCTTCGAAGGCATAGCCATCCGGTTTACAGCCGGACCCATTTGACCGCTCTGGAATCCCGCCGGCGGTTGGAGGCCACCAGTTTATTCAGCTCAGGAAGCGTCGCGCAGACGCTGGGCCTCAGGCAGCTGCTCGAGCTTCTTCAGCGTGTGGTTTTCGATCTGGCGGATCCGCTCGCGCGTCACGTTGAAGGTGCGTCCGCACTCCTCCAGCGTGTACGGGGCCTTGCCGGTCAGCCCGTAGCGCAGCTCGATCACCTCACGCTCGCGCCGGGGCAGGCTGGACAGCGCGCGGCGCAGGTTCTCGGTGCGCAGATGCTCGGAGGCGAGCTCGAACGGGGATACCTCTGAGGTGTCCTCCACGAAGTCACCCAGCTCGGCATCCTCCTCACCGCCGACAGGCTTCTCCAGTGAGATCGGCGCCAGCGCGATACGCATGATGTCGCGCACGTCCTCAACGTCCATCTCGATCTCTGCCGAGATCTCCTCGGGTGTTGGGTCACGCCCCAAGTCCTGGAGCAGCTCACGCTCGGCGCGGTTCACACGGTTCAGCTTCTCGATCATGTGCACCGGAATGCGAATCGTCCGGCCCTTGTCCGCGATCGCCCGCGTCACCGCCTGGCGGATCCACCAGGTCGCGTACGTCGAGAACTTGTACCCACGCCTGTAGTCGAACTTCTCTACCGCCCGGATCAG
>JAFMRN010000027.1 GCA_017354065.1 Solirubrobacterales bacterium | reverse complement strand
CGACGTACATGCCCAGACAGCCGCCGCGTTCCAGCACCTTTCTGGCCGTCAGCATCGCCTCCTCATCACGGCTGCCGCGCCGCACCGGAAACACACCGCCATGGGTGTAGATCCAGGTGCTGAGCCGCCGTTTCTGGAACATGTGTGACTTGGCCATGAACTGCACGTGACGGCGCACGAACGCGCCGGTCAGGAAGTGGTCGAAGAACGATCCGTGGTTGGGCGCCAGGATCACCGGACCGTTCGGCACGTTGTCAGAGCCGTATGCGCGCGCCCGGAACACGATCAGCGCCACCAGCGTCACACCGAGGCGCACCACGTCATAGATCCACTCCGGACCGCCGGCCCGTACCCGCTCGTGGTAAGCGGCGAACTCCTCCGCGGGACGCTCGTCCTTGTAGACCTGGGCCGGCAGCTCAGCGCGGCGTTTCGCCCTCGGCTCGGAGCGCTTGCGCTTGGCCTCCTCCCGCTCGCGCTTGGCCTCCTCGGCCCGCTGGCGCTTGGCCTCCTCCCGCTCGCGTTTGGCCTCCTCACGCTGACGCTTGGCTGCTGCCTCCCGTTCACGCTCGGCAGTCTCCTCACGTTCCCGCTCGGCGGCCGCCTCACGCTCGCGCCCGGCCTGCGCCGGCTCCTGCTCAACGGGTGCGGTCTCCTGCTCGATGTCCGCCTCGTCTACAGACTCGTCTACGGGCGGCGGTTCCGGTGGGGGCGCCTGCGGGATCCGGATTCGCCTGCCGGATCCGCCGCCTGGCGCCTGCTCTGCGTCAGTGCTCACGCCTCGACGATATCGGCCTGCGCCGCGGGCGCGGTCAGGTTACGGACGCTCGGCACCAGCAACGTGATTCCGTTGACCAGGAGCCCGGCCGCCGCGAACATCCCCAGCGCGGGCGCGAGCCCGACCAGAGCCGCGACCGGGCCGGCCACCGCCATGCCGATCGGCGTCAGGCCGTAGCTGCCCGCATAGTCGTAGGCGATCACGCGTGAGATCGCCTGCTTGGGGATGTTTTGCTGCAGCGCGGTCCACCACAGCGCGTTGAACATCGCCGGCCCGAGCCCCGCGATCAGTTGGATCGGCGCCGGAACCCACAAGGGCACGTGTAGTGACATCAGCCCCATTGGGATCGTCAGCGGGATACACATCGTCACGCCGAGCCGCAGCGGATGCTTCGGCTTGAAGCGCAGCAGCAGCGCACCGCCGCACAGCGTCCCGATCCCCCACAGCGACGTCATCAGCGCGAACGCCCCGGCACCCCCGTAGAAGGCCTGGCAGATCTTCGGGCCCAGAACCTCCCAGCTTGAATACAGCGCGTTCATGCCACCCAGCCCGACGATGATCGCCCACACCCAGGTGCGGCTTACCGTCTCACGGAACCCACCCTTCAGCTCCGCGATGAAGCCCTCAGGCTCGGCGCCCTCATCTCGATGTGCCGTCCCCGCGGCGGCGCTGACACACGCCAGGCATAGCGCGCTGAGCCCGTAACTGGCCGCGTCGACGAGCAGCGCCTCAGACGGGCCGAACGCCACAACCAGCACGCCGCCGATCGCCGGGCCCACGAACAGCGCGCCCGCGCGGGCGATCCCCATCAGCGCGTTGGCTTCATGCAGGTAGTCGCCCGCGACCGCGGGCAGCAGCCCGTTGGAAGCGGGATCAAAGAACCCGGTGCCGGCTCCGACCAGCACCTGGGAGACGATCACCAGCGCCAGCGTCGCGCTGTGGGTCAGCAACAGCACGGCGATGGCGCCCTGCGCGGCGAAGCGCGTCAGGTCCGCCGCCATCATCACCAGGCGCCTGCTGGAGCGATCGGCCACCACCCCGCTGATCAGCACGACCGACACCTGCGCGACGATCTGCGCCGCGATCACGATCCCGACGTCGGTGGCCGACCCGTGGGTCAGATGCAGCACGGCGTAGGCCAGCGCAACCTTCGTGACGCCGTCACCGAGCCTGGAGACGAGCGTCGCCGAGAACACGAAGCGCAGATCGCGCAGCGTCAGGATTTTGAACCTGGACGGAAGCTTCATCCCCGGACTGGCGCCCCGCCTGAGGGCGGTGCGTCCAGACCGCTATGCGTTGTTTCACAGCGCGCTTCCCAGCGCGGCTGCAGTGTCCCCCAAGTCACCATCAGCCCTCCGACCAGTCTCGTGCTCTGGCCAGCGCCCGTCGCCAACCACCGAGCAGAGTACGCCGTTGATCCTCGGAAATCTTCGGTTCAAAACGCCGTTTTTCACGCCATTGAGCGGCTACGTCGGTCAGCGTCCACATCCCGATCCCCACGCCCGCGAGGTACGCCGCGCCGAGCGCCGTCGTCTCTGTGATCTCCGGCAACACGACCGGCACACCGAGCATGTCAGCCTGGAACTGCATCAGCCACGCGTTGGCGCTCGCGCCACCGTCGGCGCGCAGCTCCGACAGCTCGACGCCCGTCGCCTCAACCGCGTCAACGGTCTGGTAGGCGATCGCTTCCAGCGTCGCGCGCGCCAGGTGCGCCCGCGTGCTGCCGCGCGTCAGCCCGACGATCGTGCCGCGCGCGTAGGGATCCCAGTGCGGTGACCCCAGCCCGGTCAGCGCGGGTACGAAGTACACGCCGTCATTTGATTCGAGGCTCGCGGCCAGCGGCTCGGTGTCCGCCGCCTGCCCGATCAGTCCGAGCCCGTCACGCAGCCACTGTACGCCGGCGCCGGTGACGAAGATCGACGCCTCCAGCGCATAGCTGAGCCGCGCGCCGATTCCCGACGCGACGGTCGTCAGCGCGCCATCAACCCGCGGCGACTGATACCCGCTGTTGACCAGCACGAAGCTGCCCGTGCCGTAGGTGTTCTTACCCATCCCGGGGTCGATGCAGGCCTGCCCGAACAACGCCGCCTGCTGGTCGCCGGCGATGCCCGCGATCGGAACCTCATGACCGTGCATGGCAGCGGCCCCGGTCTTTGAGACCGGGCCGCTGGAGGGACGCACCTCTACTAGCGCGGCCCCTTCAACGCCGAACAGGGACGCCAGCTCCGGGTCCCAGCGGCCCGCGTCGATGTCATACAGCGCGGTTCGCGACGCGTTGGTCGGGTCGGTGACCAGCTCACCGCTCAGCTTGTAGATGATCCAGCTGTCGATCGTGCCGAATACCGCGCGACGCTCACGCAGTCCGGGGACGTTGTTCAGGAGCCACTCGATCTTGGTCGCCGAGAAATACGGGTCGAGTCGCAGGCCGGTGATCTGATGCACTCGCGCCTCGTGCTCGCGCAGCTCCTCACAGCGCGCCGCGGTGCGCCGGTCCTGCCAGACGATCGCGTGATACAGCGGCTCGCCGCTGTCGGGGTCCCAGACACAGACGGTCTCACGCTGGTTGGTGATGCCGACCGCCGCCAACTCGCCGGGGCGGACACCGGCGTCCGCCAGCGCCTCCCCCGCTACGGCGTGCGTGCACGCCCAGATCTCGTTGAGATCGTGCTCGACCCAGCCGGGGCGCGGGAAATGCTGGGGGAACTCGCGCTGGGCGCGGCCCACCAGCTCTGCCTCCTGGTCAAAGACCAGACAGGTGGTGCCGGTCGTTCCTGAATCGATCGCGAGGATCATCCCCGGCCGACTGTAATCGCGAGGCCAGGTACAAGCGTCGGTCTGCGGTTTTAGATCCCGCCGTGGCCCGCGACGAACGCAGCCGCGCCGATCACGGCGAACATCAGCGTGACCAGCACCGGGTGGCTGCGTACCAGCTCCAGAGCGGTCCACTGCTGATGGGCGCGTCGGCGCGCCAACTCGCGCCGGTCGCAGGAACTAACGAACAAATTCGAATCGGTCATCCAGTTACCTAGGTCGATCAGAACGCCCTACGACCCTGTAGTCAAGCCTCGACCCCGGACAGATGCCGGAAATTGGCCTGATTTACTGCCCACCCCGTGATTGCCTCCCGCCGGTCAACGCTGAGCCCCGCGCTTGCAGGAGCGCTGCTGTTGGCCGGCGCGTTGCGGATCCCGACCCTCGGGACCCAGAGCCTGTGGCTTGACGAGTCCTACACGCTGCACCTGGTCCGGCTCAGCTTTTCCTCGATGCTGGCGACGGTTCCCAAGACGGAATCGACGCCGCCGGTCTACTATGTGCTGGCCTGGATCTGGTCACGGCTGTTCGGGGACTCGGCGTTCGCGTTGCGCCTGCTACCGGCGCTCGCGGGACTGGCGACGGTGGCGGTCATCTACGTCCTGGCGTTGCGGGTCAGCGGACGCCGGGCCGCCGTCTACGCGGGGCTGCTGGCCGCCTGCGCTCCGATCCTCGTGTGGTTCTCACAGGAGGCACGCTCCTATTCCCTTGCCACGCTGCTGGCCTGCGCCAGCCTGCTGGCCCTGGTGCGCTTCCTCCAGGATGGCCGAGCCTCGGCTCTGGCCGGGTGGACGGCGCTGTCCGCGCTGGGTATCGCCACCCATTACTTCGTCGCCTTCATCGTCGTCCCGGCCGCGGTGTGGCTGCTGGCGAGACGGCGCGCCGACCGGAGGGTCCTCTCCGGCGTGATCGCGGTCGCGGCGGTCGGCCTGGCGCTGATCCCACTGGCGGCCACGCAGCTGCACGCCGGCCACGCGGACTGGCTGACCGGCATAGACCTCGCAACCCGCATAGCCCAGGTACCGAAGCAGTACCTGCTCGGCTACGCCAGCCCCAACCAGACGCTCACCGGCGTGTTGGCGGCGCTGCTGCTTGCCGGCGCCTCCCTGCCGGGGATCCGGGCGCTGCACCGCTCCGGTGTCCTCCCGCTGCTCAGCGCCGGGCTGGTCTGCACGCTCGCGCCGATCCTGCTGGCCCTGGTGGGCATCGATCTGCTGGACACCCGCAACCTGCTGCCCGCCGTTCCGCCGCTGCTGGTGGTGGCGAGCGTGCTGTCGGCCGCCGGGAGCTCACGGCTGGCGAGCGCCTGCTGTGTGGGCGGGCTGTGTGCGGTGTTCATGTACGTGGGGCTCGCGATCGACGCGACGCCGCGGTATCAGCGCAATGACTGGCGCGGCGTAAGCTCGGCCCTGGGTCCGCGCACCAAGCGCGTGATCGTCGCCAGCCCGGACAGCGCGCTGCTGCCGATGCAGGCCTACCAACGCGGCATAACCACGCTGACCGGTCCTCTCAGCACCGACACGTTGGACGTCATCGAGATCCCGCCCCAGCAGACCGGCCAGGGCACCGCGGCCCCCGACCACCCGTCCGCTGCCTTCCGTCCACCCCCGGGCTTCAAGCTCGTCGGCGCTCGCTACACCAGCACCTACGCGGTGCTCGCGTTGCGATCCCCACGGCCGGTAATCCTGACTCCGGCAACCCTGTCAGCCGTCCGTCTCGGCGCCCAGTCCTATACCGTCCTGGCTCAATCACGGTAGAAAGGGAACCGCGTTGGCTGAGGTAGAGGCCCACATCACGGGCACCGTCTGGAAGATCGAGGTGAAGGTCGGGGACAAGATCGAGGAGGGCGACACCGTCGCGATCCTCGAGTCGATGAAGATGGAGATGCCCGTAGAGGCCGAGGACTCCGGTGTGGTCGAGAAGATCCTCGTGGAAGAGGGTCAGTCCGTCAGCGAGGGAGACCCCCTCCTTGTCCTTTCCTGACACCCAGTCCGCGGGCCAGCTGCACTTCGACGAGCCCGCACCAGGGGTCGCGCGTCTCCGGATCTCGAATCCGGCCAAGCGCGGCGCGCTGGACCACGCGATCCTCGACCGCTTCGTGGCGCTGGTGCCCCAGCTTGACCACCGCTGCCTGCTGATCACCGGCGAGGACAGCACCTTTTCGGCCGGCTATGACATCGGTGATCTGCCTGATGAGGTTTTTGCGGACCAGGCCGAGCGCCTGGTCGCACACCCGTTCACCGCCGCGATCGACGCGATCGTCGCCTTTCCCTACCCGACCCTCGCGTCGCTCAACGGCCATTGCATCGGCGGCGGCCTGGAGCTGGCGATCTCCTGTGACCTGCGGATCGCCGCCCGGGAGATCAAGCTCGGGATGCCACCGGCCAAGCTCGGGCTCGTCTACTCCCACACCGGCATCCGCCGGTTCATTGAGACGGTCGGCGCGCCCCGCACGCGTGAGCTGTTCCTCACCGGCCGCCGGATCGACACCGACACCGCGCTGAGCTGGGGCCTGGTCAATCAGCTGGCAGGAGCCGCAGAGCTGGAAGCGGCGACGCTCGCGCTGGCGACCGAGATCGCCAACAACGCGCCGCTCGCCCAGACGGGCAACAAACGCGTGATAGACGCCGTCCTGGCCGCCGGCACCGATCTCGACCCGGCGCTGGAGGCAGAGCTGATCTCGCTGCGCAAGGCCTGCTTCAGCTCTGAGGACTTCCGTGAGGGCGTCCGCGCCTTCGCGGAAAAACGGACGCCGCGCTGGAAGAACAGGTAGAGGGGCCCGCCTCCGCGGCTTTGGTGGAGGGGCCCGCCTCCGCGGCCATGCGCCGCTTCGGCACCCTCCCGGGCCGCTCCGGCACCCTCTTGGCTAGTCCTCGAACGGGACGAAGTCGCTCTTATGAGCCCCGCAGACCGGGCAGAACCAGGTCTCGGGAATGTCCTTGAACTCGGTGCCGGGCGGGATCCCGCCGTCCTCATCACCCTCGGCCGGGTCATAGATGTACCCGCATGATTCGCACATGTACTTCATTGATGGATCTGCCTTTCTGTCGGGGCTGAATTGCCTGCAAATACTGGGTTTCGCGGCTGTCAGTCGCCCGCCGTTGTCAACGGCTTGTCAACGAGAATGGCAGACGCAACCGCGTCAGCGGCCTGTGAGTCGCTTGATGGGAGCAGGTGCGCGTACACGCCGAGCAGCGTCTCCGGCTTGTCCCCGAGCCTCGCGGCGACGACATGCAACGGCACCGGTGGGGTGGCTGTCAGGGCGATGGTCGCGGCCGTGTGCCGCAGCGTGTGGAGCGTGCCGACCGGTATCCCGGCCTTGGTCCGGTGAACGTGGAAGGTCTTTGTCAGCGAGCCGGGGCTCAAGGGATGTCCGATCTCATCGCAGAACACCAGGTCGCGGTCGGCGTACACGTCGCCCGCGATACCGCGCTCTAGCTGCTGGGTTGCGCGGTGCTGGCGCAGCGACTCGACAGTGCCGGGATCGAGCGCAATGGTCCGTTCTGACCGGCGGGACTTCGGCGGCCCGAAGGTTCGGTCGGCTAGCTGCTGGCGCTCAACCCGCAGCGTTCCGTGGTCAAGGTTGACGGTCTGCCACTGAAGGCCCAGCAGCTCCCCGCGACGCATCCCGGTAGTGGCCGCCAGACGCCACAGGGCGCTGAGGCGATCATGTTCGACGGCGGCGAGGAACTGGCGCAGTTCCCGCGGGGACCATGCCTGAGCGCGCTTACGGCTCAATGCTGGCGGGTCTGCGAGCTTCGCCGCGTTCCGCTTCACCTTCTCCCAGCGCACAGCGTCACTGAGGCAGCGGCTAAGGACTGTGTGGATGCTGCGCAGAGTGTTCGCTGCGAGGCCGCGGCACACGTCGGGATTAGCATGCTTACAGCCCGGTCGGGAGCACTTCTCCAAGTCGGCGTACAGCTTGTTGATGTCCGCCGGGGAGACCAGGCTCAGCGGGATACGCCCGATCGGGTGCGGCTTGATGTAGCGCTGCACGATCCCGAGATAGCGGTTCTGCGTGGTCGGTCGGATCGTGTTCTTGATGCCGGGCAGCCAGTCGTTGAGCATGAAGTCCGCAAGGGTTTGCGTGGTCGGCTCGACATAGGTTCCGGCGCGCACGTCGGGCAGCACTTCACCGATGTGAGCTTCCGCGAGTTTCTGGGTTCGGAACCCGCCTTTGGATCGCTGGCGGCGTACCTGCTCCCCCGTCTCTGGGTCGGTCTCGGTTACGTCCCAGTACGCGGTCCATGTTTTGCCGCGCTTCCTAGTGCTGCCCCTCATCTCGGCCTCCGCTTCGGTTTGGTCTCTGCCTTCCCGGCCTGCTTGCGCCGACGCCATTCACGGTTCGCTTGCGCCCTCGCGCAGTGCGGCGTGCAGTACTTCGCATCCGTCCGGTATTGCTGCTGGCGGGCGCCGCCCTGCTGATGAATGAAGGTCCGTCCGCACGTCTCGTTAGCGCAGGCGCGGGCGTGCTCGCCGCGGGCGATGAAGTTGTGGATCTGGATACAGGCGGCCGTGTACAGGTCCACGGGAGCGGGGCTCACCGTGTCGGCCGTCTTGTCCGGGTGATAGCGGACCTGTAGGCGCACCGCGCCCACCCCTGCGAGCACGGCCTCAGCGAACCGTTCCCAGGTTCTGGGAGCAACCTTTTGGCCGGTCGCTGCCTGCTCCCAGACGGATGCGAGAAACCGGAGGGTCTGGAGTAGCTGGCTATCGGTTCCGCGTAGCTGGCTCCCAGGATCGCGGATGACGTACTGCCGGGCGAGTGCGGCCACGGCGTCTTCTGAGCTGATGTCCAAGTCGCGGAGCTCGCGCAGCACCCACTCCGCCGGCAGTGGCGGCAGTGGCGGCACGAGCCAGCTTTCTGGGTCCCGGTCTGGGTCATGCCGGGACGGCGGGATTAGCGGAGGGTCCGGGATCGGCACACCAGGCCAGAGCGAGATAGGAAATCGAGATATGGACATATCGGCGTTTCGGGATACGTTACCACGAAACGCACCTATTACTGGAGGTTTCGTTCATGCCAGACCTGCTAGTACCAACCAATCCGCTGCCGGACCCTGGTCAGCGGGCCACGATCACCGTTGAGGAAGCGGGCGCGTTCCTCGGCGTGAGTCGCACCAGCGCCTATGCCGCGGCCCACCGCGGTGAGATCCCGACGATCCGGATCGGGAAGAAGCTGCTCGTGCCCGTCGCTCGTCTTCGGGCAATGGTGGAGACAGAGCATGTGTCCTGAACGACGAACGGCGCCCGCCCAGGCGCCGCTCACCACTACCGAAACAACCACCGCGAACGATACCGGGGTGGCCGGCTACCTGAACAGCTCACGGGTTCGCTGCATCACCGGCCAGCCGGTCATCGTCAGAGCCCGCAAGGACAACGCGGTAGAGATCAGCAGCAGCTACGGCGACTGGAAGGCCGCGTTCACCACCCAGGCCGCTGAGGAGCTGGCGCACCGGATCGGACTAGCCGCCCAGGCGATCCAAAGGCGGGCCGCCTGATGGCCCGGCCCTGCCCCGACTGTCAGGAGCCGCTCGGGGGGCGTCACAAGGGCATCGACGGAACCCAGCGGTGTTTCCCATGCCACATGAAGCACCTCGGACGCGTCGAAGCGACCACCGCCGTCCCCGCCGCCAATGGGAACGGGAACGCCACAACCAGCACCGGCGCCGAGCGCGTTGTGAAACTGATCCGTGCGAGCACCATCACCCCCGAACGCGTCGAATGGCTCTGGACCGACCGGCTCCCGCTTCACGACCTGGCCGTGCTCGCCGGCGAACCCGGCCTAGGGAAGTCCACGATGACTACCGAACTGGCCGCACGCGTCACCCGCGGCGAACTAGAAGGAAAGCTGTCCGGGGATCCAAGGAGCGTGCTTATTGCCTCTGCTGAGGATCACTTCAACTCCGTTGTGTGGGGCCGCCTGAAAGCTGCCGGCGCGGACCTTGACCGCATCCATCACGTCGTGGTTCAGAACGGGGATCTGACCCTTCCCGGTGACGTGAACGCGATCCGCTGGCGGCTCGGGGAACTACGCGGCATGAAAGAGCCGGCCGCGCTCGTGTCGATAGACCCGATCGCCAGCTACCTGTCCGTACAGGACGGAAACTCCGCGGTTCAAGTCCGCCAGGCGCTAACCCCGCTGGCGGCGATGGCCCAGGAGGAGCACGTGTGCGTACTGCCGGTAACGCACGTCAACAAGGGCACCGCCACGAAGCTGCTCGACCGGTTGAACGGGTCCGGCCAGTTCGGGGCCGCCCCCCGCTCAGTGCTCGTGTTCATCCGCGACCCTGACGACCCGGACGGGGAGCGCGGCTACCAGCGCGTGATCGTGCACGCCAAAACGAACAACGGCCGCTACGCGGAATCCCAGGCCGCCCACATCGCCGTCGCCGACGTGCCCGAGGTCGGCACGGTCTCCCGGCTCGTGATCGACGGAGACACGGACCTAACCCCCGAGGACGCAACCCGCGGCCGCAGTGACAGGGAGTCGTCCGCCGCCGACGTTGAGGAACGCATCGGCCTGGCACTGCAGGCCGGTGAGCGCCCGGCACTGGAGGTCAAAGAGGAGGTCGCGGAGAAGTGCTCGGCGTCCGCCCGGACCGTTGAGCGCGCCGCCGGAAGGATGGAAGAACGCGGCGAACTGGAAGCCGTCAAAAGAGGGTTCCCAGCACGCGCGTTCTGGCGTCTCCACAGTAGCGTCACACACAGTAGCGACACGGCTGTCGCTACTGGACCTGTCGCTACTGCAAACCCCCCGCAAACAAAGGGCTTGAGGGCTGTCCCGAACCCCAGTAGCGACACACGTTCGCGACTGTCGCTACTGGACGGATCAGGGCCTTATGCACCCGACCAGAACGACGACCAGGAGGGACCTTATGCCGGCTGACACGACCGACTCCAGCGCGACGCTGACAGCACCGGCCAGGGAGCTGGCAGACCGCGAGGCGATCATCGAACGCAACCTCGCCGAGGTCGGCGCGCAGCTCCGCGAGATCCGCGACAAGCGGCTGTACAGGGACCGCTACAGCACCTTTGAGGAGTACTGCCAGCAGCGATGGAGCATGGATCGCCGGAACGCGAACCGCCAGATTGAGGCCGCCGAGGTCGTGGGGTCAATTGACCCTAGTCTCCCCAGGCCGGCCAACGTGGCAGTCACCCGCGAGCTGGCACCGCTTCACCGTGAGGATCCCAAGCGAGCCCAAAAGGTGTGGGCCGAGGTCGTAGAGGAACACGGTCCCAAGCCGACCGCCCGGCAGGTCCGCGAACACGTACAAGTCGCTTCCGAGCCTGCACCAGAGCCGCGCAAGGAAAACCGCCGGCCGCTGCCCGACGCGTTCCGTGACGCCACGCTCGACCTGACCCGCCGCGTCAACACGCTGACCAACCTTGCCGCTGATGACAGGTTCCCCAGCAACCGTGAACGGGTCACGTTCCACCGATCCGACCTGACCCGCGCTCGCGACGCGCTAGAAGCGGTCATCGACCAGATAGACGCGAACCTGTCGAAGTCAACCGCGACGGAGCTCCGTTGCCCCGACTGTCGGCGCCGCAAGATCAAGCGTGCGCTCCGTGACGGCAAGCAGCCCGAGCGGATCTACGAGGTGCGGTTGAAGCTAATGAAGCTGGTCGGCGACATCGAGTGGGAGCCCTTCCCCGAATACTCCGCGGACGCTGACCAGGGGCAGCTTGCCGAACTGTTGGAGGAACTAGAGCTCGCGCAAGTCTGGATCGGTCAGCAGATAGCCGCGACCCGTGCCGCGATGGGTGACGCAAGCCAGGCGCGGAAGCTGATCGAGCTTCAGAAGCGTGTGAACGATGCGACATCAACACCGAACGAGCGCCAGGCGGCCGCCCGCGCGGCTGAACGACTTGCTCGCCGAAACGGAGAGCCGACCACATGACCACACCACCTGTCCAAAGCCAAGCCGTTGACGCTGACCTGGCCGCCGCCCGCCACCACGCCCGCGAGCTCTGCGACCAGCTCCACCACCTCCAACAAGACCCGCCAGCAGACGCCTACACCGCCGTCCTGGAACAACGGCACATCAGAAACCAGCTCCGCAGCGTCCTCGCCGCGATCACGCTCACAGACCCGAACCTGACCGCCGAGCAACGCGCGAACCTCATCACGCGCCTGACCAGCAAGGAAACCCCATGACCCGCGCAGAGAAAGCCTGGCTACGCCTCGCGCTGATCACCACCCTGGTACTCGCAGCCGCCCAACTCCTCTACACCGGCCACCCCTAAACCAGGGGCTCACCTGAACACGCCAACCCCACCACCCCAAGCGATCGTCGCAGTCGAATTTTTCTCCCCGGTGAAACAGAACCGGTCTTTACCTGAAACCCTCAACCCTGACTAGAGGCTCAACATGAACCCGAAAGACATCGCAGACGCCTACCAGGAAGCCGTCAAGCTCGCGAACGAGTGGCTCGCGAAAGCAGCCACCCAAACCGACGGGGAACCAATCCGTCTCACGATCACACCGCCAGGCCCAAACAGTCGGCGGGCGCTCGGCGCGAGCCCCGAAGTGATCCAAGAAGCCACCCGCCAGAACTGCCGACTGTACGTCACGTTGATGGTCGCCGCCGACCAGATGGGCCGCAGCGGGATACCCACCACGTTGCAAACGATCGGGCAGGGCCGCCAATGGCTCGTCACGATCCTGACCAGCGACAAGCAACCCGAGGAGATGATCGTCAATGCCTGACGAGACCCCCAACACTCAGAACCCACAGAACCAGGCTGCTGAACCGCCGGCAGCCGCACCACAGCAGGCCCCGCAGGGCCACGAGCAAGACCAGCCGCCTGAAATCAGCGCGCTCCGTAAGGAAGCGGCCGGCTACCGCACCCGACTCCGCGAAACCGAAGCCGAGCTAGAACAACTCCGCCGTGAACGAGTCATGGACAAGGCCGGCATCCTGGAGAACCAACGAGCGCTATTGGAGAACACGCCGACGGCACAGCTCGAAGAACACGCGAAACAGCTCGCGAACATGAGCCAGCGCGCCGTTCCGAGCGCCCAAAGGGTCATGGAACAGGGCCGCCGACTCACCCAGGAAGAAGTAGAGGCCCGCGGCGGCACCGAACCGAAACCCGAACCGCCATCACTCGGCAAAGCCCTCAAAGGAATCACCCTCAGTCAAGGGATCGACCACCGGTAAACTGGCTGCTGGCGCCCGATACGTCCCGGCGATGGTGGGCGCCAGCTTCCCGGTGAAGCACCACACAACGCGCCAGGCGCGCGGTCCCAATCTCATAGACCGCTTTTGCTTTCACCTGGAAGGACCAACGCATGGCACCTATCGCCGGCATCACCACCGCCCAATGGGGCCAAGAGGAATGGGCAAACAACATCTGGCAAGGCCTCAGCGTCGCCTCGGCCCTATTCCGTAGCCCTGTTCAACGCCTCATTATCGACGGAAAGATCGGGCACTTCCCACGCGTCAGTGTGCAGCCACCCGCCGCATGGGTCGCAGAACTAGACGACCTACCGAGCAATGACGGGGTAGACGACGCCCTGATCCTGACCCCGAAAAAGCTCGGGAACATGATCGTCCTGTCAAACGAGGTACGCGAAGACTCCAACGCCGACGTCCTCGACGGGATCGCCGACTCACTAACCCGCGGCCTCGCCGCGTCAATTGACGCCACCGCGTTCAGCACCGACCCGGCCACGACGATCGCACCCGCCGGCCTGCTCTCCACCCTGACACCACTGGAAACCGAATCCGGCGCCGCCGTTGACATCGACTCGCTGCTTGACGGGATCGGCCAAGTCGAATCAGAAGGCGGCACACCCAACGCGATCTACCTACACCCACAAGACCTAACCGCGCTCCGCAAACTCCGGGCTACGGACACCGGCCAATACCTCCTAGCACCAGGCGGCCAGACCGGTGACCTGTCACAACGCCCAGTCGAGAGCGTCGGCGGCGCGATCCTGTACCCAACAAGCGGGATCGCCACCGGCTCGGCGCTCGTCTGCGACACCAACTTCGTGGCATTGGGCGTCAGCCGTGACGTCGCGGTCGAAGTGTCAACCGACGCCGAATTCGAACGCGACGCAGCGGTCGCCCGTGTGACCGCACGGTTCGACTGGCAGATAGCCGACCCGAAAGCAGTCGCCTGGATCGCATGATCGTCGTGGCGGGTGAACGCCAGGCCTCTAACGACCGCTACAGGTCTCCCTCCTGGCCAAGGACTGGAAAGCCGCTTCTCGGCCTTACCACAAGGGGTTGAATCCGAGAGCCTGCGCCAGACCTGCCCACCACACACAGGGAAAGCTCCCGAGCCCCATCGTCAGGCTCGGGAGCCAACCCAACAACACGCACGCGACCAAACCACCAGTACAACGCTCACAAGCCCGCCAGCAGCCTGACAACAGCCCACAGCACCCACCCCCCAGGGCGGGGTCATCTGATCACGAGAAGGTGCCCATCCCGACGCGATCCTCGCAGGCACCATCCCCCCCGAATTCGAAAATCAATTTTGTGTGCGCTGCTCACAGAACG
>JAFMRN010000165.1 GCA_017354065.1 Solirubrobacterales bacterium | reverse complement strand
AGTGTGACCAGGTCGACCCCTGCCGCCTCCGCCCGCGCCAACAAAGCCAGCGCGCCACTGGGGTCGGTCCCGCTGAGATCCAATGACAAAGCAAACACAGGAAGCCCGATCAACTAAGTCTGGCATCCTCGCAGCATGGCCGCCGTGATCTCCGCATCAGTTCTGGACCAGGCCCCGATCCGCGCCGGGATCAGCGCCGCCGACGCGATCAGGGAGGTCACGGACCTCGCCCGGCATGCGGAGCAGCTTGGCTACCGGCGCTTCTGGATCGCCGAGCACCACGCCCTGGGCGCGCTGGCCTCCACCGCGCCGGAGGTGCTGATCGGACACGTCGCGAACCAAACCCAGCGGATCCGCGTCGGCTCCGGCGGCATGCTGTTGCCGAACCACCGTCCGCTGCACGTGGCCGAGACCTTCGGGGTGCTCGGCGCCCTGTACCCCGGCCGCATCGACCTCGGTGTCGGCCGCGCCGAGGGCACCCTGGACAAGGCGATAGTCAAAGCGCTCCAGCGCCCCGCGCAGACCAGCCATGACGACGGCTACCCGGAGCAGGTCGACCAGCTGCTCGCCTTTGCCGGAATCCGAACCCTTCCACACGCACACCCCCTACAAAGCGTCCGGGCCACCCCGCAGATAGACCCCTTCCCGCCGGTCTTCCTGCTCGGCTCCTCCACCGGCTCAGCGGCTACCGCGGCCGCCCGCAACCTCGGTTACGGCTTTGCCGCCTACACCAACCCGGAGCAGATGGCCCCCGCGATCCGCCACTACAAGCAGACGGCGCAAACGCCCCGCGCGATCCTCGGCCTGAAACTGATAGTCGGCGAGAACGACGAGCACGCCGAAGCCCTGGCCGGATCGTTCAGGCTGGCCAGCGCCCAGGCCCGGACCGGCAACCCACAGCCGCTCCAGGAAATCGAGACCGTCCAACAACACAAGTGGACCACCCAGGAGCTGGAACAAGACGCGCTCCAGAGCACCGCCGCTGACGCGGTCGGCGGACCGGAGACCGTCAGCGCGAAGCTGGATCAGCTGATAGAGCAGACGGGCGCGGACGAGCTGATCATCACGACCAACGTGTTTGACCCCGCTGAGCGGTTCGCTTCCTTCAAGCGACTGGCGGAGCTGCTGGGGCTACCGTAAGATCGCGGCTGTGAGCGCCATCAAGGACTCGATCCTCGACACGATCGGCGACACGCCCTTGGTCCGGCTGTCCCGGATCGGTGCCGGCCTGACCCCGCAGCTCGTCGCCAAGGTCGAGTACTTCAACCCCGGCGGATCGATCAAGGACCGGATCGCCGTGTCGCTGATCGAAGCGGCCGAGCGCGACGGCAAGCTCCAGCCGGGCGGCACGATCGTCGAGCCGACCTCAGGCAACACCGGCACCGGCCTGGCAATCGCGGCGCGGCTGAAGGGCTACAACGTCGTCGCGGTGATGCCGGACAAGATGTCCCAGGAGAAGATCGACCTGCTGCGCGCCTACGGCGCCGAGGTCGTGATCGCACCGACTGACGTCGCCCCCGACTCCCCCCAGTCCTACTACCGCGTCGCCGACCGGCTGACCGATGAGATCCCGGGCGCCTTCCAGCCGAACCAGTACTTCAACCCGGCCAACCCCCAGGCGCACTATCACTCCACCGGCCCGGAGCTGTGGCGCCAGACGGAGGGCAAGATCACCCACCTGGTGCTGGGCGTCGGCACCGGCGGCACCGTGTCCGGAACGGTCAAGTACCTGCGCGAGCAGAAACCCGACCTGAAGGTGATCGGCGCCGACCCCGAGGGCTCGATCTACTCCGGCGGTGAGGACAACGTGCGCCCGTACCAGATCGAGGGTGTCGGCGAGGACTTCTGGCCACCCAACTTCGACCGCCGCACGGTCGACCGTTTCATCCAGGTGTCCGACCGGGACGCGTTCCTGACCACGCGCCGGCTGGCCCAGACCGAGGGGCTCCTGGTCGGCGGCTCGGCCGGCATGGCAGCGCACGCCGCCCTGGCGGTCAGCGCCGAGATCACCGACCCGGACGCGCTCGTCGTCGTGATCCTGCCCGACGGCGGCCGCGCGTACTTGAGCAAAATATTCTCCGACGACTGGATGCGCCAGTACGGGTTCCTCGAGCCGGCCGGCCCGCTGACCGTCGGTGACGTGCTGTCGCACAAGCGGATCGCCGGGGAGACGCCGACGCTGCTCAGCATCACGCCCGACGCGCCCGTCCGCCAGGCGGTGAAGCTGTTCCACCAGCACGACGTCTCACAGCTGCCTGTCGTGGATCACAAAGGTGAGGTCGTCGGCTCGGTCGGTGAGCGCGGCCTGCTGCGCCAGGCCGCGGTGGAGCCGGCGCTGCTGGGCGAGCCGATCTCGAAGATGCTCGAGCCGCCGTTCCCGACGGTCTCGCTCGACGCCCCCGCCCGCGACGCGGTTGAGCTGCTGGTCGGCGATCAGCAGGCGCTGCTGGTCCTCCGCAAGGACACCCCGGTCGGCCTGGTCACACGCACCGACCTGCTGGAAGCGCTGGTCGCGTGAGCGGTTTTGGCACCCGGGCGGTCCACGCCGGACTGACGCCCGATCCGAGCTACCGCAGCGTGATCCCGGCGATCCACCAGACCTCCACCTACGCCCAGGACGCCCCCGGCGAGTTCATGGACGACTATGACTACTCGCGCTCGGCCAACCCGACCCGCTTCGCGCTGGAGCAGGCACTTGGCGAGCTGGAGGGCGGCAAAGCAGTGTCCTTCGCCTCGGGCCTGGCAGCTGAGCACGCGCTGTTCAGCGTCGTCGCCCACAGCGGCGGGCACGTGGTCCTCCCCCGCGACCTGTACGGCGGCACCTTCCGCCTGATCGACAAGGTCTTCTCACGCTGGGGCCTGCGCTACACGCTGGTCGACCAGACCGACACCGCCGCACTCGCGCGAGCGATCGAGCCCGACACAAAGCTGATCTGGGTCGAGACGCCGACCAACCCGCGGCTCGAGGTCGTCGACATCAAGGCCGTGGTCGAGCTCTCCAACCACGCCCTGGTCGCGGTCGACAACACCTTCGCGACGCCCGTGAACCAGCAGCCGCTGGACCTCGGCGCCGACTTCTCAGTGCACTCGACCACCAAGTACCTGGGCGGGCACTCCGACGTGGTAGGCGGGGCCGTGATCACCCGCGACCCGGACTGGTATGAGCAGCTGCGCTTTGTCCAGAACTCGATCGGCGCCGTGCCCGGCCCGTTTGACTGCTTTCTCACCCACCGCGGGATCCGCACGCTGCACCTACGGATGGGCGCCCACGCCGCCTCCGCGCAGGCCGTGGTTCAGCTGCTGAACGACACGCCCGCGGCGACGAACGTCCGCTGGCCCGGCTTCAGCGGCATGGTCTCCTTCCAGCACCCGGACGCGGTCGCGATCGTGAAGGCCACGAAGCTGTTCACGCTCGCCGAGTCACTCGGCGGCGTCGAGTCGCTGATCGAGCTGCCCCAGGCGATGACCCACCAGTCCGTCGAGGACTCCGACGCCGCGGTCCCCGCCGACCTAGTCCGCCTGTCCTGTGGGATCGAGGACCCGGCCGACCTGGTGGCGGACCTTGCCCAAGCGCTCAGAACCGCTTAGCGCGACCCGGACGCATAATCCAAGATCGAGAGATCGGTCAGCCACTCAACGGGTGCATGGTCGTCGGTGTAGACGGGCCCGCCGCGTAGCGCCGGGCTCAGTCTTGCGGCGACATTGGCTCCCAGCGGCACGAGATCCGATGGCAACCCTCCGCTCGTGGCCGCCTGTCTGAGTCGCGGCCCTGAAATCGGCTTCGTGCTGGCCAGGACCAGTGAGTTGGTTGCGTTGACGGGATCCCGTACAACGACCGGGAAGACCGCGCGCAGCGTGGCGCTCACGACCTTCTCCAACGCATCGGAGTTCGGCAGATGGCCGACGTTGACCATGATCAACCCACCCGGACGCAGGTGCGCGCGCACCGACGCAAAGAACTGGCGGGTCAGCAGATAGAACGGGATGTAGGGCTGTCTGTAGGCATCCAGCAGGATCGCGTCATACCGCGCCCTCCTCGCGGCCAGCCAGGGCCTGGCATCCGCGGTGTAGAGGTGAAGCCGGGGCCCGCTGAGGTGGAAGTAGCGTTTACCGATGGTGGTCAGCTCGCCATCAAGCTCGACCGCGTCGATCCGGGTCCGAGGGAAGTAATGACCGTAGGCGCGAGCGACCGTTCCGGCCGCGTCGCCCAATATTGCGACCCGACGAGGTTCCCCGCGCGCAGCCGCACGCGGCAAGACCAACGAGTCGTCCCAGTAGCCGCCGACCAGATAGCTCCGGGGGTCATAGATCGAGTGGATCGCCTGACCTTCGTTGAGCTCGAGCCAGCGCACGCCGTCATGGAACTGGAGTACGCGCGCGGACTGGTATGCCGTTTCGGTCTGAAAGATCACTTTTGACCCGGGCACGGCGGCGCCGGTCGCCACCGGCGGGATCAACAACAGTGCCGCCACCGCCAAGGGCACCACCAGCACGCGCCGCAGTCCAAGCCCTGGCACCGCGACCGCTGTCAGGCCGAGGGCAAAGACCAGGAAGGTGCGCTGGGTGCCGATCAGCGGGATCAGCAACAGCGCAGAGAGAAACGTGCCGACCAGCGACCCGGCTGTGCTGATCGCGTACAGGCGTCCCGTCACGCTCCCGGCATCCGTGACGTTTCCGAGCGTCAGCCGGTTCGCATACGGCGCAACCGTTCCCAGCAACAGCACCGGCACGGCAACCAGAACCAACACTCCGGCCAGCGACCCGAGGAAGCCGCCGACCGACACCGAACCGAGCGCGTGGACCGACAGGCGCAGGAACGGGCCGCCGGCGAAGGGCACCGCCGCCAGCAGCGCACCAGCGACGGTGACGATCACACAGAGCCCGCGCATGTCCGCGCGCCTGTCAGCCAGTCGCCCGCCGAGTTCGTATCCAGCCGAGAGCGCAACCAGAACCGTCGCGATCGTGTTCGCCCAGATGATCGTTGACGCCCCGAAGTACGGCGCCAGCAGCCGCGCGGCTGAGAGCTCCGCGCCCAAACTCGCGGAGCCGACGACAAACGCGATCGCCCGGATGTAAAGGATCGACGCGCCCTGGCTTCGGAGCTTCACGCACGCGATGAAATCAGCTGCCCAGCCTGCGCGCCGCCTCCGCGATCACGTCCGGCCGTTTGCAGAACGCAAACCGAACGAGCGAGTCGCCCACGTCCGAGTCATAGAACACGCTCGTCGGGATCGCCACGACGCCCCGCTCGGGCACCAGGCGCTTGCAGAACTCGACGGCGTCGGCGTGCACGTCGACGTTCAGGAAGTAGGTGGCCTGGGGAGCGAGCACATCGAAGCCGGCGGCTTCAAGGCCGCCGGCGAGCAGATCACGTGATTGCTGGAGCTCCTTGCGCAGCGGCTCGGTGTCCAACCCCAGCGCGACGGCGGCCGCGTGCTGGAACGGCGTGCCCCCGGCGAAGCTGAGGAACTGCTTGACCGTGCGCGCCGCCCCGACCAGGTGCGCCGGCCCGCTCGCCCAGCCGGTCTTCCAGCCGGTGAAGGCATAGGACTTGGACAGGCTGGAGATCGTCAGCGTGTGCTCAGGCGCGAGCGTGCACAGCGGGATGTGGCGGCCCTCGAAGATCAGATGCTCGTAGACCTCGTCGGTCACCACGATCAGGTCGTGCTCGCGGGCCAGCCGCGCGACGGCCTCCAGCTCGTCGCGGGTCAGCACCCGCCCGGTCGGGTTGTGCGGGCTGTTCAACAGGATCATCCGCGTGCGGTCGCTAACCGCGTCGGCCAGCTCTGCTGGATCCAGCCGGAAATCCGGCGGCGCCAGCGTCACGACCCGGCGGCGCGCACCGGCGAACTGGA
>JAFMRN010000164.1 GCA_017354065.1 Solirubrobacterales bacterium | reverse complement strand
GGACTTTGATGTGGTCGTTGGAGCTGGCACGCTGCGGGAGGAGCACGAACCGCTTTGGATCGGGCATCGCTGGACCACCGAAGGCGTGACCGTAAACACCGCATTCACCGGCGGTCACCTGTTGCACCTGGCCGTAGCCGGCTGTGTGCTCAACGACGTCTTCCGTGAGGCCCAGCGCGAGGATGTCGCGATCCGTGGTGTCCGGGTCAAGGCAGCCGGCGAGTTCAACACCGACACCTGGAACTCGACGGGGATCGTCTATGCGGTTGACGTCGACTCGCCCGCGAGCGCCGAGGCGATCGAGCATCTGCTCGACGTCGTGGATGTGGTAGCCGAAATTCCCAGGGCACTGCGCGCCGGGGCTACGGTCGAGCGCGCGAACTGAACAGGTGTGACACTGCCGGGCATGTCCGGCACCGTACTCGTTGAGAAAAACGACGGAATTGCAACCGTCACGCTGTCCAACCCCGGCAAGCGCAACGCGATCGACCACGCGATGGCCGTCGCGCTGGTCCGCACCTGTGAGGAGCTGGATGCCGACGCGTCGGTCGGGGCGGTGCTGCTGTGCGGCGCCGAGGGCTACTTCTGCTCCGGCGGGGACCGCAAGCTGCTGGCAGCCGCCGGTGAGCGGCCGGCCGCGCCGGCGGAGTTCGCGGCGATGACCGACGTCTACAACTCGTTTCGCCGCGTGGGGGACTTGCGCGCGCCCACGATCGCCGCGATCCGGGGCGGCGCCGTGGGGGCCGGGCTGAACCTGGCGCTGGCCACCGACCTGCGGATCGTCGCCGAAGACGCCGTGCTGATGTCCGGGTTCATGCGGATCGGGCTGCACCCGGGCGGCGGCAACGGTCACCTGCTGCGCCAGACCGCCGGGTCTGAGGCGGCCGCGGCGCTGACGCTGTTCGGTGAGCGGATTGACGGCGTACGTGCGGTTCAGCTGGGGCTTGCCTGGGAGGCTCCGGGCGACGCCGAGGTTGAGTCCCGGGCGCGGGAGCTTGCCGCGATCCCCGCCGCGGACCCGGAGGTCGCCTGGCGCACCGCCAAGAGCCTGCGTGCCCAGGGCGACAAGCACGCCCGCTGGGACCTCGCACTCGACTACGAGCGCTCCTCCCAGATGTGGACCATGGCGCGTAAGCACCACTAGGTGACGAGCCGTTTGTGCATCTGAAACCCCCCACTCCGGGTATCCCCGTCATATGAGCGACTACACGATCGCCTCCCCGGATGAGGCCAAAGACTTCTATGCAGGCAGCGACGTACCCGGCGAGTTCCGCCCGCTGACAGACCTGCTCAACGCCGAGCAGCTTGCGGCCACGGTGATCCGCGTGCCGCCGCACTCGGACTTCGAGCAGGGCACCGGCCACTACCACGATCAACAGGAGGAGCTGTACCTGATCACCCGCGGCACGCTGACCTGGCGCCTGGGGGATGAGGTCAAGCGCGTCAGCGCGCCCGCAGCGATCCGGGTCGCGCCGAAAACCAAACGGTCACATCGCAACGAGGGTGACGAACCGGTCGAGATGTGGGCGGTCTCTAAGAAGCTCGGCCGCCACGACGCGACCAAGCTCGATGACTTCTGGGAGGCCTCACCGGAAGCCGCTCAGCACCGCGGCTGAGGGCACAGAAGCGGTCGCACACCAGGGAATTCCGTTGGTCTTGCCTTCCCCCGCCGGACCCAATACACTGATCCGCGTCGGCCAATAGTCGTAGCCGTCCAGCAGTGATCGTCGCGCCACATACGCGGTTGATCCGGGCGGGGTCCGTGAGAGCCGGCAGTTCCCTTCGCGGGGCGCCGCTTGCCTACGCAAGCACATCTGCGCCCTGTGCTATCTTCGGTTGTCCGCGATTTCGTGCCCGAAAAGCCCGACGCGGGATCTCCTGTCTCCACACTCGGCCCGAGGAGTCGCCGTCTTGGCCACCGCTGATGCCCCCCGGACGCGCCGCAGTTTCGCGCGCCTGGAAAACGCCCTGGAAGTCCCGAACCTGATCGACATCCAGCGTCGATCCTTTGACTGGCTCACCGATCCGGAGAAAGGCGGTCTGCGCGAGACGATCGATGATGTCTCGCCGATCGAGGACTACACCGGGAACCTTGCGGTCCAGTTCGGGGAGTTCCGGTTCGATGAACCGATCGCATCGCTGGAGCAGTGTCGTGAGAAGGACCTGACCTACGCGCGGCCGCTGACGGTCACCGTCGCGTTCATCAACCGGGAGACCGGCGAGATCCGCGAGCAGGAAGTCTTCATGGGCGACTTCCCGTGGATGACCAACCGCGGCACGTTCGTGATCAACGGCACCGAGCGCGTCGTCGTGACGCAGCTGGTCCGCAGCCCGGGCGCTTACGTGATGGAGCCCAAGGACCGTGAGAAGCAGGTCTTCGTCGCGAACCTGATGCCGGCACGCGGCAGCTGGCTGGAGCTCGAGATCGACAAGAAGGGCCGCGTCTACGTACGCATCGACCGCAAGCGCAAGCTGCCGGTCTCCGTCCTGCTCCGCGCGATGGGGTACGCCACTGACGAGGAGATCCTCAACACCTTTGACAACTCGCTGTACATCCGTCTGACCCTGGAGGCCGACGCCGAGGTCACCAAGACGGAGGAGGGCGCGCTGATCGAGCTGTTCAAGAAGCAGCGCCCCGGCGAGCCGCCGAGCGTCGACGCCGCCCGCGGTCTGATGAACCAGCTGTTCTTCGACCCCAAGCGCTACGACCTCACGCGGGTCGGCCGCTACAAGCTGAACAGTCGCTTGGGTCTGGACACGGACCTGGACACCCGCACCCTGACCCACGACGACATCATCGCGCTGATCAAGGAGCTGATCAGCCTGCCGACACGTCTGGGCATGGAGGAGTCGCCCGAGAACGAGGTCAAGGACTACGCGGCGGAGGCCGCGAGCCTGCCGCGAGATGCGATCGAGGATCACCTCGACGAGTACGAGCACTTCGGCAACCGTCGCCTGCGCACCGTCGGCGAGCTGATCCAGGAGGCCTTCCGGATCGGGCTCTACCGCATGGAGCGCGTCGTCCGCGAGCGCCTCACCACCGAGGACGCGGACACCATCACCCCGCAGACGATCGTCAACATCCGTCCGGTCGTGGCCGCGCTGAAGGAGTTCTTCGGCTCCTCCCAGCTCAGCCAGTTCATGGACCAGAACAACTCGCTGTCAGGGCTGACCCACCGCCGCCGCCTCAGCGCCCTCGGCGCCGGCGGTCTGACCCGTGAGCGGGCGCCGATCGAGGTCCGCGACGTCCACCCGACCCATTACGGCCGCATGTGTCCGATCGAGACCCCTGAGGGTCCGAACATCGGCCTGATCGGCTCGCTGGCCACCTACGCGGAGATCTCCGAGCACGGCTTTGTGACCTCGCCCTACCGCGTGGTCAAGGACGGCGTGATCACCGATGAGATCGTCCACATCGACGCGACCCAGGAGGAGCCGCTGCGGATCGCCCAGGCGGACGCCCCGCGCGATGAGAACAACCGGCTGACAGAGGAGACGATCCTGTGTCGCACGCTGGCCGGCGCCTACCACACGGTCACGCCCCAGGAGGTCGATCTGATCGACGTCGCGCCCCAGCAGATCTGGTCGGTGGCTACGGCGATGATCCCGTTCCTGGAGCACGACGACGCGAACCGCGCGCTGATGGGCTCCAACATGCAGCGCCAGGCGGTGCCGCTGCTGGTCGCGGACGCGCCCGTCGTCGGCACCGGCATGGAGTACCGTGCCGCCGTCGATACCGGCGACGTGCTGGTCGCCGAGAACCCCGGCAAGGTCTCCTACCTGGACGCCGAGCGGATCATCGTTGACGGCCCCAACGGCCAGGACGAGTACCCGCTGAACAAGTTCATGCGCTCCAACCAGGGCACGCTGATCCACCAGAAGCCGATCATCCAGAGCGGCGCTGAGGTGCAGGAGGGCACTGTCATGGCCGACGGGTCCTCGTCCGACCAGGGTGAGATGGCGCTCGGCAAGAACCTGCTCGTCGCCTTCATGTCCTGGGAGGGTTACAACTTCGAGGACGCGATCATCCTGTCCAAGCGGTTGGTCGCTGATGACGAGCTGACCTCGATCCACATCGAGGAATACGAGATCGACGCGCGCACCACGAAGCTGGGCGACGAGGAGATCACGCGCGACATCCCGAACCGCTCAGAGGAGAGCCTCAGGAACCTGGATGACCGCGGCATCGTGCGGATCGGCGCGGAGGTCACATCCGGGGATCTGCTGGTCGGCAAGGTCACGCCCAAGGGTGAGACCGAGCTGACGGCCGAGGAGAAGCTGATCCGCGCGATCTTCAAGGAGAAGGCGCGTGAGGTCCGTGACACCAGCCTCAAGGTGCCCCACGGCGAGGGCGGCGTCGTGATCGACGTGAAGACCTTCAGCCGTGATGAGGGCGACGACCTGCCGCCCGGCGTCAACGACCTGGTGCGCGTGTTCGTCGCCAAGAAGCGCAAGATCTCAGAGGGCGACAAGCTCGCCGGACGCCACGGCAACAAGGGTGTCATCTCCAAGATCGTCGACATCCAGGACATGCCGTTCCTCGAGGACGGCACGCCGATCGACGTGATCCTGAACCCGCTGGGCGTCCCGAGCCGTATGAACCTTGGCCAGATCCTGGAGACGCACCTCGGCTGGGTCGCGGTCAACGGCTGGTACGACGGTGACAACGAGCGCGGCGCCAACGCGACGCGCGCCGCGGTCGCCAAGAACAGCGTCGACGGCGCCAAGCCGAAGGTATATGCGGCCACGCCGGTGTTCGACGGCGCCAAGGTCGAGGACGTCGACCGTGCGCTGCTTGAGTGGCAGAAGGAGCACACCGCCAAGGGCGGCAAGATCCGGATGTACCTGGATGAGAGCCGCCGTGAGGGTGAGCAGGCATCCGGCAAGGTGCAGCTGTTCAACGGCCGCACCGGCCAGCCCTTCGCGCAGCCGGTGACCGTCGGCTACATGTACATCCTCAAGCTCCACCACCTGGTGGACGACAAGATCCACGCGCGTTCGACCGGCCCCTACAGCCTCGTCACCCAGCAGCCGCTGGGCGGTAAGGCGCAGTTCGGCGGTCAGCGCTTCGGTGAGATGGAGGTCTGGGCGCTGGAGGCTTACGGTGCCGCCTACACGTTGCAGGAGATGCTGACGATCAAGTCCGACGACACCGTCGGCCGCGTCAAGGCGTATGAGGCGATCGTCAAGGGCGAGAACATCGCCGAGCCGAGCATCCCGGAGTCCTTCAAGGTGCTGTTGAAGGAGATGCAGAGCCTCGGGCTCGACGTCAACGTCGTCTCCGAGGAAGGCGAGCGCGCGGAGATGCGCGAGGACGACGATGACCTGCTCCGCGCCGCGGAAGAGCTGGGCATCGACCTCTCAGGTGTACGCGCCGACGGCGGCGGCAGTGACGAGGCAACCGAACACGAGGGGGAGACCGTTGAGGCCTCCGCCTCAGATATCGAGGACTCCACCGGTGAGGAGGACCTGGACTCAGGCGAGCAGCTCCAGGCCGAGGACTTCTCCGGCGGAGACGATCCAATGCTGGAGTCCGACGTTCCCGCCGGGGACGAGGCCTAAGAGTTGAGGGGAGAACAACACATGATCGACATCACAAGGCCTACGGCTAACCCCCAGGATCGGACATGACCATGATCGATATCAACAATTTCGACGCGATTGAGATCGGCCTCGCGTCCTCCAAGCAGATCCGCAGTTGGTCATCCGGTGAGGTCGTAAAGCCGGAGACGATCAACTACCGCACCCTGCGGCCGGAGAAGGACGGCCTGTTCTGCGAGCGCATCTTCGGTCCGACCAAGGACTGGGAGTGTTACTGCGGCAAGTACAAGCGTGTCCGTTACAAGGGCATCGTCTGTGAGC
>JAFMRN010000163.1 GCA_017354065.1 Solirubrobacterales bacterium | reverse complement strand
GGCGACGATTCCCACGAGCCAGGTGTGCGTCCTGCCACCTTGTGCCTAGGAACGTTCGCAGACGACGATCGTTCCGTGAAGGCCCAATCGCTCACTCCCACTCGATGGTGCCCGGCGGCTTGGATGTGATGTCCAGCACCACGCGGCCGACGGGGCGAATCTCATTGATCATCCGGTTGGCGATCTGCTCCAGCAGGTCATAGGGCAGGCGCGCCCAGTCCGCGGTCATCGCGTCATCCGAGGTGACCGCGCGGATCGCGATCACGGTGCCGTAGGTGCGCTCGTCCCCCTGTACGCCGACCGTCCGGATGTCCGGCAGCACGCAGAAGGACTGCCACAGGTCCCGGTACAGGCCGGCCTTGCGGATCTCCTCCTGCAGGATCGAGTCTGCCTCGCGCAGTACGTCGAGGCGTTCACGAGTCACCTCGCCGCCGACGATCCTGATCGCCAGGCCCGGGCCCGGGAACGGCTGGCGCCAGACAAAGCGCTCGGGCAGGCCCAGCTCCGCACCGACGGCGCGGACCTCGTCCTTGAACAGCGCTCGCAGCGGTTCGACGAGCTCGAACTCCAGGTCCTCGGGCAGCCCGCCGACGTTGTGGTGGGACTTGATCGTGGCCGCGCCCGATCCGCCGCCCGACTCGATCACGTCCGAGTACAGCGTGCCCTGCACCAAAAAGCGCGCGTCTTTCAGCTTGGAGGCCTCTTCCTCGAACACGCGGATGTACTCGGAGCCGATCAGCTTGCGCTTCTGCTCGGGGTCTGAGACCCCGGACAGCGCGCCGAGAAAGCGGTCCTCCGCGTCGACGGCGACCAGTGGAACCTGGAAGTGGTCACGGAATGCGCTGACAACCTGCTCACCCTCGTTCTTGCGCATCAGGCCGCCGTCGACGAACACGCAAGTCAGACGGTCGCCGATCGCCCTGTGCACCAGCAGCGCGGCCACGGTCGAGTCGACGCCGCCGGACAGACCACAGATCGCGTGGCCGTCACCGACCTGGGTGCGGATCCGCTCCACCTGCTCCTCGATCACCGAGCGCGCCGACCAGCTTCCGTCACAGCGGCAGATGTCGCCCAGGAAGTTCGCCAAGACCTGCTGGCCGTACGGGGTGTGGACGACCTCGGGGTGGTACTGGATCCCGTAGATGTCGCGCTCCAGCGACTCAAACGCCGCGACCGGCGAGCTGGTGGACGCCGCCAGCCCCGTGAACCCGGGCGGCGGCTCATAGACCGTGTCGCGGTGTGACATCCAACAGCTCTGCTCCTCGGGCGTGTGTGCCAGCAGCCGGCCCGAGACACCGACGCTCAGCTGTGAGCGGCCGAACTCACCGACCTCGGCCTGCTCGACACGGCCGCCGAGCTCCAGGGCCAGCAGCTGCATGCCATAACAGATGCCCAGCACCGGGATCCCGAGGCCCAGCAGCGCGGGATCCAGCGGCGGCGCTCCGTCCGCGTAGACCGATGCGGGCCCGCCGGACAGGATCAGCCCCTGGGGCTGCAGCTTGGCCACCTGCTCGGCGCCGACGTGGTGTGGCAGCAGCATTGAGAAGGTGCCGCACTCACGCACACGCCGCGCGATCAGCTGTGAGTACTGGCCCCCGTAGTCGAGGACGACGACACTGTTGGCGGTAATTGCGGAGGCCGGCGCCGCGGCCTCAGCCGCTTCGGCAGCCGCAGCTGCCTGGGCTGGAGCAAGCGCCCCAGCGTCACTCGATGGCGGCAACCGCTTGTGCTCCGCCCTTGGCACCCATACCGACACCCTGATCACGTTGCAGCTGCTTGCCCTCCGTCTGCAGCGCAGGCGCGACCAGCAGCTCGGCGCGGTTGAACTCAGCGATGTCCCGGTAGCCGCACGTGGCCATTGAGGTCCGCAGCGCGCCCATCAGGTTGAAGGTCCCGTCGTTCTCGTGTGCCGGGCCGCTGATGATCTCCTCCATCGTCCCGTTCTGACGGGTGGTCACGCGTGTGCCGCGCGGCAGCGACGGGTGGAAGGTGGCCATGCCCCAGTTGTATCCGCGGCCGGGGGCCTCATAGGCGCGCGCCAGGACCGAGCCGAGCATCGCGGCGTCGGCGCCGCAGGCAATCGCCTTGGACACGTCTCCGCCGGTGCGCATCCCGCCGTCAGCGATCACGCGCACATAATCACCGGTCTCCAGCATGTGCTGGGAGCGCGCGGCCGCGACATCGGCGATCGCCGTGGCCTGGGGAACGCCGAGGCCGAGCACCCCGCGCGTGGTGCAGATCGCGCCCGGGCCGACGCCGACCAGCACGCCGGCGGCGCCAGTGCGCATCAGGTGCAGCCCCGTGTGGTAGGTGGCACAGCCGCCCACGACCACCGGAATGTCCAGCTCGCGGATGAACTCCTTGAGGTTCAGCGGGGGACGCGACTCGTCCATCGAGACGTGCTCCGCGGACACCACGGTGCCCTGGATCACGAGGATGTCGAGGCCGGCCTCAACCGCGACCTCGTAGTACTTGCGGACCTTCTGGGGTGTCAGTGACGCTGCGGCCACCACGCCGTGGGACTTGATCTCCTTGATCCGCTGGGCGATCAGCTCGGGCTTGACGGGCTCCTGGTAGATGTCCTGGAGCTCGCGCGTGGCGATGTCCTTGGAGTAGGTGGAGATCCGCTCCATGACGCCGTCCGCGTCCTCATACCGGGTCTGGATGCCCTCAAGGTTCAGCACGGCGAGACCGCCGAGCTTGCCGAGCACCCCGGCGGTGGTCGGGTTTACGACCCCGTCGAGCGCGGCACCCAGCAGCGGAAGCTCAAAGCGGTAGGGACCCAGCGTCCAGCTGATGTCGACGTCGTCAGGATCGCGCGTCCGGCGTCCGGGCACGATCGCGATGTCATCAAAGCCATAGGCCCGGCGGGCCTTCTTCCCACGACCGATTTCTACTTCCATTAGCGGAGCGTAAGCGAGTGGACGGACGACATGACGGGACCCCTCTTTCGGCGACACTGAGGCGAGTACGGACCGGCGGCGGCAACCAGCGGTTGACCCGTCAATTTAGCAGCGGGCCCGGGCCGAATCGGTCCCCGAACCGCGTCGATAGCCCGGTTTGCGGGGTCTTAGGAGACCGCCGCGCCGACCGTCAGGCGCTCGGCGTGAACCGACTCGGCGAGCCGGTGGACCTTCACCGGATCAACTATCCCCGCCCCGATGTGCTGGGTCGATTCAGCGCCTGCCGCAACGCCGTAGCGCAGGCAGTCGACGGGGTCCTGCTCCTGGTAGCGGCTGGCCACGTAACCGGCCAGGAACGCGTCACCCGAGCCGATTGGGGAGACGGCCTCCAGCGGTTCGGTGCTGACCCGGTAGACGGCGGCGTGGCCGGCCTCCTGAACCTGCGCGTAGCAGCCGTCATCGACGGTCATGATCGCTTCAGAGGGCCCTTGACTGGCGATCTCCACGACGGCCTCAGCGCGGTCGTTGGCGTCGTTGAACTCGTGGCCGACCAGCTCTTCGGCCTCCAGCTCGTTCGGTGAGATCACGTCGGGCTCCGCCCGCGCGGCCAGGCGCAGCTGCTCCCCGTCAGTGTCGATGATCGTCGTGACCCCGAGCTTCTTCACATCGCGGATCAGGTTCGCGTAGGCGTCCGGCGCGACCCCGCGCGGCAGCGACCCGGCGAACGCGCAAACCGACGCGCCCGAGGCCAGATACAGCAGCTTCTCCCGGAACAGATCCATCTCATGGACCGAGATCGACGGTCCGCGCTCGTTGATCTCGGTGTGCAGTGAGGTCGTAGGGTCCAGGACCGCGGTGTTGGTCCGCGACTCCTCACGGATCCGCACGAAGCTGTTCAGGATCGCGTCGTCGTTCAGCGCCTCGACGATCCTGATCCCGGTGGCCCCACCGGCAAGCCCGGTTGCGATCACGGGCTGTCCGAGGGACTTCAGTACGCGGGCGACGTTTACGCCCTTGCCCCCCGGCATGGTCTTCTGATCGACCGTACGGTGGCGCCTCCCCGGTGTGAAAGTGGGCACCTCAAGTGTCTTATCCAGCGCCGGATTGAGGGTGACGGTGATGATCATCTCGCCTCCAGATGGAGGGCCTCTCGCCTCCAGGTGGGGTCCGAGTCTACCCCTGGATCGGGCTCCGACCAACCACCGCTCGTGGTCGCCGGCGTCGTATCCCGCCGGCTGTAACCGCCGCGCCGACCACCAGCGCCAGCACACCCAGCGTAGTTGGTTTGGTGACGAAGTGGGCCACCTGTTTCAGGACCGGCGCTGAGGGCACCGCGCGCTGTACGAGCAGCGGCACGGCGGTCGCCTTGTGGCCGTTCACGTAAACCTCTGCGTCCCCCACCTTGGCGTGGCGCTTCAGCGGCCCGGACAGCTGCTTGGGCAGCTTCAGGCGCACGCTGACCTGATCTGCCTTGGGCACGACCTTGCTCCAGGCCCGCGCCGGGATCACCGCGGGATGGATCTTCTCCTCGCTCACAGCGAGCCGCTTGACGACCTTTCCGGACTTCAGCGGCGCGGCCAGGCGGAAGTTGGCAAACCCGTACTTCAACAGCGCCAGCGCGTTTGCGTCCCGGGCGCTTTCAGAAGTCGTTCCCAGCACGCTGTCGAACAGGGTCATGCCGTGCTGGGTACCTGAGGCGACCACGATGTAGCCGGCCGCGTTGGTGTGGCCGGTCTTGACGCCGTTGATCCACGGGATCCGGCCGACCAGCGTGTTGCGGTTGGTGACCACGCGGCTGTGCGAGCCGACCTTGACCGTCGCCTGCGGGCTGGCCACGGTCTTAGCCAGCCACGGTGAGTAGGACATGTCAAGCTCGGCCAGGCGCGTCAGCTCATACGGCGTGGAGTAGTTGGCGCCGCCGCCATCCAGCCCGATCGGGTTCTGGTAGTGGGTGTTCTTCAGCCCCAGCTTGGCCGCCTCCGCGTTCATCATCCCGACAAAGCGCTTGATCGAGCCGTGACCGACGTTGTAGGCGAGGTCGATCGCCGCGTCATCCGCCGAGGGCAGCATCAGCGCGATCAGCAGATCATGCACGGTCATCTTCTGCCCGGGCAGAACCCCGACCTGTGAGTCGATCGCCTCGGCACGCCAGTTGGGCATGGTGAACTTCTGGGACAGGTTGTGGACGTGCTGGAGCACGACGCGCACCGTCATCAGCTTCGTGGTCGACGCGATCAGCATGTGCTTGTTCGCGTTCACCCCGTAGAGCCGCTGGCCGCTGGGCCCAGCGCTCAGGCTGGCGCCCTTGACCGCCAGCTTCGGGGGCGCCGCAAGCGCTTCAGAGGTCGCGCAGGCCATGGTCGCCGCGCAGATCAGCGCCGCGACGATCAGTCTCAGCGAGGCCTTCACTTGCGGGCCTTTTTGACCCTTATTACCTCGCCGATCTTCAGATGGCTGGGTGAGGCGTGCTTGTTCAGTTGCTCGAGCTGTTTCACGGGAATGCCGGAAGCCTGGGAGATCTTGTGGAAGTCATCACCGGACTTGATCGTGTAGGTCGGCCCCGTCACCGTGGGGATCTCGGCCTGCGCAGCGGCACTGGTGGTCGCGGTCCCGGTCCCCGCCGTGCCAGACCCGAGGGTACTCGCACCCGTGGTGGAGCTGTCAGCGGCGGACGTGTCGGTTCCGGTGGTTCCGGTCGTCGAAGTGGCGGTGGTCCCGGTTGTCGTGGTCCCGGTCGTGGTGGTACCCGTTTGGGCGTTGGGCGTGGGTGCCGGTTGCGCGGTGGGCTTCGGCGTGGTGGCGGCCGCCGTGCGCTTGGAGCTGCCCCCGTTCCCGGTCACGATCAGAAGCAACGCCACGATCACGACGATCAGGGCGAGCGGCGCCCACAGACGACGGTTACCCCAATGACGACGTTTCCCGTTCATAGCGCCAAAATCCTAAACAACGCCCCCGACGGTCCAGGCCTGTTCACGCAGCGCCGCGGCGGCTTGCGCGGCGGCGCT
>JAFMRN010000162.1 GCA_017354065.1 Solirubrobacterales bacterium | reverse complement strand
CGTGCGGCCGGCAGGTCCGCGGCGTCCGCGACCCGGACCAGCGCGGTGGTGCCGATTGCCTGCCAGCTGGCGAGGCCCGGCGCCGCGGTGATCACGACGCGCCCGAGGTGGTCGGCGCTGACGCTGAGCTTGATGATCCCGCAGCGGAGCCGGTCGGCGCGGTGGAGGAGGAGCCCACGGTTGATCCGGTCGAGCCGGCAGACGAGGACCCGCCGGTGGAGCCGGTCGGCGCGGCTGAAGATGACCCGCCGGTGGAGCTGCTCGGCGTCGACGGCGGGTCATAAGCCTGCTGGCTCCAGGAGCCGGCGGCGCGGTGATGGTGGTGGCGTTTGTGCTTGTGCGTCACCGGCGTTTGCGCTGTGGTCGAGGTTCGCGGCTTGGCCGCGGCAGGGTGTTGCTTGGTGCTGTGGTGCGCGCTGGCGGATGCCGTCAGTCCGATCAGCGCGCCCAGCCCCGCGATCGACCCGGCCGCCACCCCGCGGTTCACGCGCCGCAGTCGTTTCAGCGCGGCATCTCTCTGTTGTGCTCGATCTCCCATGTTGAGCAGTCTGCACCGCTTACCGAAGCGTTACCTCACATTTTGGTGAGAGAACTCTTGGATAACGCCCCGCGCAACCAAGTCGCGCATAAGATCGTTGCCATGATCCTCGTAGTTGAGGATGAGCCCGGCATCCTCGACTTCATTGAGCGAGGGTTGCGACGTCAGGGACTTGAGGTCATCACCGCCACCGACGGTGCCACCGGCCTCGAGTTGGCGCGTGACCCCAAGGTACGAGTCGTGGTGCTCGATCTGATGCTCCCCCAGCTCAGCGGCGGAGAGGTCCTGGCGCGGCTCCAGCCCGAGCGGCCTGACCTACCGGTGATCGTTTTGACCGCACGCGGCGATCTGGAGGACCGCATAGCGGGGCTTGACGCCGGCGCCGTGGACTATCTCGTCAAGCCGTTCTCCCTGGATGAGCTGGCCGCACGCGTGCGCGCGCAACTGCGGATGACCGAAGCAGGCGAGACTCAGTTACAGAGCGGCGCGATCAAGATCGATCTGATCTCTCGCGAGGTGACCGTCTCGGATCAGCCCGTCCGCTTGTCCACCACCGAGTTCGAGCTGCTCCTGTTCCTGATGCGCAACCAGGGCAAGGTGGTGGAGCGCGACCAGGCGTTGCGCGCGGTGTGGGGCTACAACCATGACCCCGGCACCAACGTGCTGGATGTCTACGTGGGTTACCTGCGCCGCAAGCTGTCCGCCGCCGGAGCCGAGCAGCCGATCACGACGATCCGCTCGCTCGGCTACCGCTTTGACGGAGACGGGTCCTGATGCCCCCGCGCATACCAGCGCTCGCCGGATTGCGGGGGCGCCTGATCTTTGCCGTCGGGCTTGTCGTGCTGGCGACCCTGGTCATCGCCTTCAGCCTCGTCTACCACCAGACCGGCACTGAGCTGCGTTCCCAGCTGAACTCCAACCTGCGCTCAGAAGCCCATGAGTTGGCCCGCTCGGTCGCCGCTGAGCACGGTCGCTCGCCGGACCAGGTTCTCAAGGACGCGCGCTCCTACGCCTCCTCTCAGCCGTACCAGAACGCGGCGGTGCTGCTGTTCACGATCGTGCCGGGCTCCGGCTGTGCCACCAACCATCCCGAGCTGTTCGGCCGCGACAAACCTGAAGCCGATGAGAGTTGGGTTGAGCAGTCACAGGAGAACACCATGGGCCGGCGCCTGGCAGAGCCCCATGCGGGCTTCAGCAGCCTGCCGGGCCCCGACGTCGGCAAGCTCGCGATCTACCAGGAGCCGGTCACCCTGGGCTCACACGTGCACGCTTACTTTGGGGCCGCGGAGCCGCTGGCGGGGATCGCCCGCGCGCGCAGCGGCGTGCTCGACTCCTTCCTTTGGGCCGGGCTGGTGGCGCTGGCCGTTGCCCTGGCGTTCGCCTACCTGATCGGCGCGCGTATCTCCGCGCCGCTGCGTGATGCCTCCTCGGTCGCCCGGCGGATCGACGCGGGCGATCTGAGCCCGCGGATCGCGGCGCCGCCGCGCGCCAGTTACGAGCTCGGCGTGCTGACCGACGCGTTCAACCACATGCTCGACCGCCTGCAGCTGGCCTTCGACTCCCAACGCGAGTTCGTAGCCGACGCATCCCACGAGCTCCGCACCCCGCTGACGGTGATCCGCGGGCAGCTGGACCTGCTTGCCGGCGACGAGCAGGTCTCAGCCGAGGAGCTCCAGCGCGTGGAGCAGCTGGTCCAGGCCGAGATCGCCCGGATCACCCGTGTGACCGATGACCTGTTGCTGCTGGCCCAGTCCGACACGGCTGACTTCCTGCACCGCCGTACCGTCAAGCTGCGCCCGTTCATCACCGACCTCTGGGACGGGATGAGCCTGACCACGGAGCGCCGCTTCGAGACCGGGCCGCTCCCGGATGTGGATCTCAGCGTCGATCCCGACCGCCTGGCACAGGCGTTGCGCAACCTGGCGGGCAACGCGATCAACCACACCAAGGCGCCCGACGGCTCGGTGCGGATCGACGGCCATATCAGCGACCACACGCTGACCCTCGCCGTCTCAGACGACGGCCCCGGAATCCCGGCTGAGCAGCGCAGCCGCGTGTTTGAGCGCTTCTTCCGCACCGACCCGGCGCGCAGCCGCGCCAACGGCGGCGCCGGCCTCGGCCTGGCGATCGTCCGGGCCATCGCTGAGGCCCACGGCGGCAGTGTCGGCGTGTCCGAGTCGGACGCCGGCGGCGCGCGCTTCGTGCTCGCACTCCCGCTCTGAGCTGGACCTATCCTCAGGGTGTGAGCATCTGGACCAAGCTGTGGCGCACCTGGCTGCCGCTGACGCTGTGCGTGATCGGCGTCGCGCTGCTGATCGTCAAGGACTTCAGCGCCTTCGGCGTTGACGCGTTCGCGGCCTTTGTCGGCGCCGGCTCCTCGGTCTGGCTCACGAACGTCCTCTGGCGCATGGGCATCAGCGGCAACCAGGACCGCGACGACGAGGAGGACGCACGCCAGTACCTGGCGCTCCACGGCCACTGGCCCGACGAGCACCGCTGAGCGTGGCGAGTTAGGGTCATATATGGAGCCTTAGCCGCCAAGCTCAGGCCACAACTTTTCATCAGCCCACCCGTTGGGTACGACCTAGACGGGCCGTTACTCAGGAGGGGACAGGATGAAGCGAGTGATCGCGGTGATCGGGCTGTTGGTGCTGGTGGCGCTGCTGCCCGGCACGGCCACAGCGGCGAGCAGGAACTGCGCGGTGCCGAAGGGCTCGCGCCTGCTGAAGAAGAACTCCAGCGTCGTGCTGACGACGCGGCCTGACGCGAAGCACAAGAACACGCTGATCTACGGCTGTGAGCGTGCCAACGGCAAACAACACCAGCTCGCCAGCGTGGCCAGCGCCGGCTCACCGCCGGACGGCAGCATCCAGGCCTCGGCGGTCGGCGGGCGCTACGCCGCGCTCGCTATCTCCCACATCTACCAGCCGACCGGCACCCGCGATGAGGACGACACGGCCGGCCCCTGCAACGTCTGGGTCTCGACCTTTGACCTGCGCAGCGCCAAGCGCACGTTGCACTCTTTCCAGCCGGGCTGCACGCCAGTGCCGAACGATCCGAGCCGCAGCGGCGCCGGTCCGGCGCACCCGTCGATCACTGTCAGCCAGCTCCAGATCGACGCCGCAGGCGTCGCTGCCTGGCGCCTGGCGGGGCAGGATGATGAGGCCAGCGGGACTGAGGCCGGCGAGGCGCTGATCGGCGGTGGCGTGGGGTGTAGTGCCTCCGCCTGTGCGGCTGTCGGTTCCTCCAGCATCGTCAGCTCCAGCACGCCGACCGCCGGTGGTTGGCATGTCAAGCGCCTTGGCGCCGGTGCGAACCTTGGTGACGTGTCCTGCACGACCGGGCTCTGCGCCGTGATCGGAACCGCGATCGACCCCGGGTCCGGCTCGAGTGCCAGCCACCCGGTGGTCTACACCGCCACGGGTCCGGACGGCAGCTGGAAGGCGACCGACCTCGGCGGCCCCGCCGAGATTGGCGGCGGCCCGATCAGCTGCCCGAGCAAGGGCTTCTGTGCCGCGGTAACGGGCGGTTGGCTGTGGACCTCCAGCCACCCGACCGGCGGCGCCAAGGCCTGGCATCGCAGCCGGCCGGTCGGTACCGGGCTGCTGCCTGACATCGACTGTCCCAGCGCCGGGCGTTGCCTGTTGTTGACCCAGGCCGGCAGCCTGTTGGCCTCGTCAAACCCCGGTGGCGGGCAGCGCGCATGGCAGAAGCTGCTGCGCACCAACGACATCGGTTCGGGCGGCCATGAGATCAGCTGCCCCAACGCCGGCTTCTGCGCGGTTCTGGGCGGATCCGGCAACCTCAACAAACCGCCGCTGTACAGCTCATCGGACCCGTTCAAGGCCGGCAGCTGGCAGCCGGTAGCCGCGTCACAGTTCGCCAACCAGGATCCGGACGATCTGCTGTGCGCTTCGGGCAGCACCTGTTTGGCGACTGACGCCGACCCGACGATGCCCCAGCTTCAGGGCAACAACGCGAACACCGCGTTCCTGTGGACGACAACGACCGGACCGAACGGTAACTGGCAGCAGGAGTCACTCGACAAGCGCTATTCGCCGGCCGCCGAGATGGGGCCGTTCGCCTGCATGAACGCCAACGCCTGCGTTGCCGAGAGCCACGGCTCTGCAAGTCAGATGCTGTCCTCAACCGACCCGGGCGGCGGCTCCAAGACCTGGCAACCCTCGCCACCGGTACAAGGTCTCTGCACGTCGTCAACGTGCACCGCGGACGAGGTGTACGCCAGCCACGGCAACCAGTTCCACACGCTCGACGTCTCCCAGCCCGCCACCAGCCCACCGGTAAACGGGGTCAAGCTCAACGGTCACAGTGTCAGCTGGACCGACAGCGGCAAGTCACACACCGCCCGCGTCAACTAGACGTATGCTGCGCCCCCATGTCCGAGCTGCACGACCGGCTGCTGCAAGCATGGCGCGGCGAGATCGAGGCCGGCAAGGCCTATGAGCTGATCGCCGAGCGCCTGGCCCCGCGCGAGGCCGAGATCCTGCGCCGGATGGCCGCCGCCGAGGCCAGCCACCGCGCGCGGATCGAGGCGCGCATGACCGAGCTGGGGATCCCGGTCCCCGACCCTGACAGCGTCAAGCTCAGCGCCTGGACGCGGCTGCAAACCAAGATCGCGCCGGTTGACCGGCTGCTGGCCGCCCGCGAGGCGGCCGAGGACGAGGAGGTCGACGACCTCTACAAGCGCTCCACCGGCGACGCCGAGACCGACACGCTGCTGCACGAGATCCGTCATGAGGAGCGCGCCCACTCCCACGCTGTGAACGAGATCCGCAGCACCGGTCAGTCCTCGGAACCGGACGCCGAGCTGAGCCCGGTTCAGCGCGCCGCCAAGGAGCGGCTCGACAAGGTAACCGGCCGCGAGCGCTGGCACAACACCGGCGGCGGCTGGGTCTCAGGCGTGATCTACGGGGCCAACGACGGCCTGGCCTCCGTGTTCGGGCTGGTCGCCGGTGTCTCCGGTGCGACCGGCGGCTCCAGCGTGGTGCTGACCGCCGGGGTCTCGGGTGCGATCGCCGCGGCCCTGTCGATGGCCACCGGCGCGTTCCTCGCCGAGCGCTCCGAGCAGGAGATCGCCCACGCCAACGTCGAGCACGAGCGCCGCGAGATCCTCGAGCACCCCGAGGAGGAGCAGGAGGAGCTGTCGCTCTTCTACCAGCTCAAGGGCGTCGATCCCGAGACCGCGGACACGATGGCCGCGCAGCTGGCCAAGCAACCGGACGCGATGCTCAAAGCGCTGGCCGCGGAGGAGTTCGGCGGCACCGGTGAGGGCGGGGACACGCTCGGGGCGACCGTCGCCGCGGGCCTGTCAACCGGCATCGGCGCGATGCTGCCCGTGCTGCCCTTCATCTTTA
>JAFMRN010000161.1 GCA_017354065.1 Solirubrobacterales bacterium | reverse complement strand
CCGGCCACCCTCCGGGGCCGGCGCCCGTTCTTGCTTTGTCCGCAACCCACGCGAAGGCGTAACTTTTGCGCACCTTCGTGACGCCTCGATGACAGCTCTGTGACAGAACTGTGACGGTGCGTTTCTGTCACAAGTTGGTGCCACCGCCGTCACGGTTGTCTCACATTCGTTACGCCTGCCCAGGGGGTGTGCGCTCTCTGATCAGGTGCGCGTCGGAATGAGCCCGCGGCGCTGGTTTGGCTACTGGTGTGTGATGGCCGGCGTGCTCCCGGTCGTGAACGCAGGCGCCGCGGTCGCGGAGATCAGCACGTTCGATCTCGGGCGGAACTTCGGGTACGTGGCTGTGCCGGCGGTCTTGTTGGGCGAGTGGGCGCTGGGAGTGGGGCTGCTCAAGCGCGGGCACGCGCTGACCGGCGCCCGAGCGTGCGCGACGCTGGCAGTGTCGGTAGCTGCCACGGGGTTGGCCGTGTACGTGATGATGATCGTCGGCTTGGCGCTGCAGCACGACACCTACTGACACGATAGATGTCCACGCCAAGCCCACCGAAGCTCTACTGGATAGTTGTTGGCGTGCTGCTGCCTGTGGCGAACATCGGAGCTTTCTGCGCGAAGCTCTACGTGTTCGATGGCGGTAATCACGTTGGCTATGTCGTCCCTGCCGTAGTCTTCCTCGCGGAGTGGATCAGCGCGTCGGCGGCCCTTCGTCCCCGCGGTGAGTTCACGATTCTCAGATCGGCCACGACGCTAGCCGCGCTACTGATCGGGACCGTGATCGTGTGGGTCGTCCTGATCTTCGCCACCTGGGCTCCGGACAACACCTGAGCAACCAGCCTGATCGGATGGGCTCGAAGCTCGCAAGTACCGGCGCTGCGGACGACCGTGCCGGCGCCTAGCTATCGTTCACGACGATGCCCTCCACGACGATCTCATTCGCGCGCGGCGCGCCCTCATTGGACATCGTGGACGTTGATGGACTGCGCGCCGCTGCCGACCGCGCCTTTGCCAAAGACCCCGCCGGACTGACCGGCTATGGCAAGGGAACCGGCTATGGGCCACTGCGTGAATGGATCGCCGACCAGCACGACGTAGATGCCGAGCATGTGCTGCTAACCAACGGCTCGATGCAGGCCGACGCGTTTCTGTTTGACGCGGTGGTCGCCAGCGATGACACGGTCATCGTGGAGCTGCCGACCTATGACCGTACGCTGCTGTCGCTCCGCGGTCGCGGCGCGGACATCCGCGCGGTCGAGCTTGAGTCAGACGGCGTGGATGTAGCGGCCCTGGAGCGGGTGCTGAAGACCGGCGCGGGCCCGAAGCTCGCCCACCTGATCCCCAACTTCCAGAACCCGGCCGGCTACACCCTGTCGCTGGCCAAGCGCCAGCAGCTGGTCGAGCTGGCGCGCGCGTATGACTTCCTGATCTTCGAGGACGATCCGTACCGCGAGGTGCGCTTCAGCGGTGAGTCGCTGCCCACGATGCTCTCCTTGGATACCGACCCCGGCCGTCCTGGCTCCGGCCAGCATGTTGTCTACGCGTCCTCGTTCTCCAAGATCGTCTGCCCGGGCATCCGCGTCGGCTACCTCGTGGCCCAGCCGGAGCTGATCGCGAAGATCGCGAAGCTGGCGGTCAACACCTACATCGCACCTAACCAGGTAGCTCAGGGGATCGTCAATCAGTTCGTGCGCTCCGAGGCCTTCCCCGCATCGATCACGAAGGTGAAGACCGAGTTGGCCACGCGCGCCGCGAAGCTCGGTGAGGCGCTCAACCGCGAGCTGCCGGACGCGCGCTTCGAGGTGCCTGAAGGCGGCTATTTCATGTGGGTTGAGTTGCCGAAGGGCACCGACGTCGCCGCGCTGCACGCCGCCGCCGCTGAGCGCGGGGTGGTCTTCACCAAGGGAACCGACTTCATGCTGGAGGGCGGCGAGGCAGCGCTGCGGCTCGCCTACGCCGGCTTGACCGTGCCGGAGATAGAGGAGGGCGTCACGCGGATCGCCGACGCTTACCGGTCGCTCGCGGCACCCGCCGTAGATGCCGCCTGAATCACCCTCAAGCGGCGACCTTCTCTCAGCGGCGGGCGGTCTGGCCGGCCAGGGGTTCGGCGCTGCGGTGGGGGTGGTCCGCGACACCCACCGCGCCATCTCGGGCCGCGTGTTCTGGGCGCTTGGGCTGGCCGGCGCGCCGATGCGCCTGGCGACCCTGCCGGTGCGCCTGATCCACGACACCATCTCCGAGCTGGTTTACGGCGTCACGGGGAACATCGGTGAGACCGTCCTCAGGATTGGCGGCGAGCTCACGGCGCTGATCGCGGCCGGTCAGGAGGCGGGGGTACGTGCGAGGTTGCTGCTTGCCGTGCTGAACGGAATGTTCGGCGACCGCCTGGCTCGCGACCGAAGCCCGCTGGCGACCGAGATGATCGCCCGCGTGGACGGCGAGCCGACCCCCAAGCTGGCGGTCTTCGTCCACGGCCTGTGTGAGACCGAGGACGCCTGGTTCCTGTGGCGCAACCGCTGGCCAGGAGCGTCGGTTTACGGTGATCGCCTGCACGTCGCCTTGGATTGGACGCCGGTGTACGTCCGCTACAACACCGGGCTCCCGATCGAGGAGAACGGCCGTCAGTTGGCGTCGCTCGTTTCAGAACTGGTCGCCTCGGCCCCCCGGGAGGTCACCGACGTAGCGCTGATCGGCCACTCCATGGGTGGCCTGGTTGCCCGCGAGGCACTGCTCGCGGGCCGTCGCTCCGACTGGGCTGAACGCGTGCGCCATCTCGTCACGCTCGGCACGCCGCACCGCGGAGCGCCACTGGAGCAGGCTGCGGAAGCTGCCGCCCGAGTCCTGTCGTGGGTACCGGAGACACGCCCCCTGGCTGAAGCGCTCGGCGTGCGCTCAGCCGGCATCAAGGACCTCCGCCACGGCCCGGGCGAGCGCTGTGAGCAGGAAATAGACCACTACTTCTTCTCAGCCGGACTGGGCAGCGGGCTTGAGCCGATCCTCGGTGACCTGCTGGTTCCGCGACGCTCGGCCTGGGATCAGGCCCGGGGTGAGGATCTCGGCTTTGGCAGCGACCACTATCGCCACCTTGGTGATGCCAACCACTTTGACCTGCTCGGTCATCCGGCGATCGGCCAGCAGCTGGTCAGCTGGCTGGGCGGTCCCGGCCTGATAGAGGCCTAGCGCCCGTAGCGCTCGTGACCCAGGATCAGCTGGTCAGGCAGCGCCGTGCGCGGCGGTGGGCTGGGGTCAGCCCGTACCGACACCGTTTCGGCGACGCTCTGGGTCACCTTGTGGGTGCTGTCGGCTGAGCGGATCTCAACCGCATCGTCATCGGTGGCGACGATCTCACCTTCAAGCCCGGGCCCCACGCCCGCTTCCATCAGGTAGTGGAGCAGGTCCTCAGCCTCGTTCTCCAGGCGCAGGATCGTGACCTTCGCGCCCGCCTCGCAGTCGGCCAGAGGTACGCCCTGGGTTCGTTGGCCGACCTTGATCGGATGTCCGTGCGGGCACGTGTCGGCGTCGGCCACGGCGCTGCGCATGTAGGCCTCGAAGCGTGGGGTCATCGAGTGCTGGAGCTTCTCCGCTTCCTCATGGACCTCGTCCCAGGGGACGCCGACCACGTCGGTGAGGAACCGCTCGACCATCCGGTGGCGCCCGACCAGTTCTTCGGCGTCCTTGCGCCCCTCATCGGTGAACGCGATCGCGTGATGTGAGTCGCGCGTGATGAAACCGTCCCGCTGGAGCCGTCCCAGCATCTCCGAGACGGTCGGGGCAGAGAGCCGCATGGCCCGCGACAGATTGGCGGCGGTCATCTGGAGCCCGGCCTCATACAGCCAGAACAGCGACTCTAGGTACTCCTGTTCAGCCTGGGTCGGTTCCATAGGCATTGAGGGTACCGTTTACCGGCGTGTCATTGCCGCTGAAACCGCCGATCGAGCCCGCCTTGGCACGCGGCGCGAAGGCCCTGCCGGAGGGTGAGCAGTGGGCGTATGAGCCCAAATACGACGGATTCCGGGCGCTCGTGTTTGTCGACGGCGCGGAGCTGTACATCCAGTCGCGCGGAAAGAAGCCGCTGGCCCGGTATTTCCCCGAGCTGTCCTTCCCCTCGGGACGCTACGTCCTCGACGGTGAGATAGTGATCGATTCCAGCGACGGCCATGAGGACTTCGGCTCACTCCAGTCCCGCCTGCACCCGGCCGAGTCGCGGATCAAGCTGCTGTCCGAGCAGATCCCGGCGCGCTTCATCGCCTTTGACCTGCTGGCGCTCAATGATGAGTCGTTGATCTCGCGGGCCTTTGAGGCCCGCAGAGAAGCGTTAGAGACCCTTGCACTGCCGGGCGTCGACCTGACGCCGCTGACCCGGACCCCGGCTGACTGCGAACCCTGGCTTGCGACCGGGGAGGGTGTGGTCGCCAAGCTGACGGACGCCGCTTATGCGCCCGGCAAGCGCACCGGCATGGTCAAGGTCAAGCGCGTGCGCACGATCGACGCCGTCGTGGTCGGCTACCGCCCGGGCATCGAGGCCGACACCGTCGGCTCCTTGATCCTCGGCCTGTATCAGGGCGACACGCTACGCCCGGTCGGTCATTGCTCGGGCTTCAAGGCCACGGAGAAACACGCGGTGCTTGAGAAGCTCGGCGCCTATGAGACCGGTGAGCACGGGTCGGGCGATCCGTCGCGCTGGGCCACCGAACGCGACCTGGAGTGGGTCGCGCTCCGTCCCGAGCTGGTGGTCGAGGTCAGCTATGACCACGCCTCTGGCGGCCGGATCCGCCACGGCACGAAGCTGTTGCGCTGGCGCGAGGACAAACCGCCGCGCGAGTGCCTGTATGAGCAGTTGACGTAGGGGTCAGGGGAGTTTTGCCCCCTATAGCGCCCATTAGCGTGCTCTCCTATCCGTTTCGAGCCTTGCTCGGCTGCACGCGCTTGGGTTCGCCCGGCATCTTCGGGTAGTTCGGCGGCCAGGCGGCATCGCCCAGGCCGGCGTCCTCGTCACGCTGGGCGAGTTCCAGGAGGCCGGCCAGTGACGCGGCCGGCATGTCAGCGGTCAGGTCACCGACCTCGGCGATACGTGGTGGGACCGTCTCGATCGTGAAGTCGGCCAGTTCGGCGTCTGGGACTTCCTCCCAACTCAGCGGCGTCGACACCTGTGCGTTGGAGACCGGCCGCACGCTGTAGGCGGAGGCGACGCTGCGGTCGGGCGCGTTCTGGTTGTAGTCGATGAAGACCCGGTCCCCGCGCTTCTCCTTCCACCACTCAGACGTCGCGTGCTCGGGATCGCGGCGTTCGACCTCGCGGGTCAGCGCGAGCGCCGCGCGGCGGACGCTGATCGCATCCTGCTCGGGCTTGATCCGCACGTTGATGTGGATGCCGCGCGAGCCGCTGGTTTTGGGGAACCCGCGCAGCCCGTTCTCGGACAGCACTTCGTTCACGCCCAGCGCGACCTTGCGCACGTCATTCCAAGTGGCGGCGCCGTTGGGGTCCAGGTCGATCCGTAGCTCATCCGGGTGGCGCAGATCCCCGATGTGGGTCGCCCACGGGTTCCAGTCGATCACGCCCAGGTTCACCGCCCAGGCCAGGTGCGCCGCGTCGTCCGGGACCAGCATCCGTGCCGGCCGCCCCGCGCTGAGAAGCTCAAAGGTGTGCAGCCAGTCCGGCGCGTTGTCCGGCACCCGCCGCTGGAAGAACGGTTTCCCGGCCGCACCGTCGACGTAGCGCTTCAGCACGTTCGGGCGGTCCCGCAGGTGCGGAAGCAGTTGCTCGGCCACTTCCAGGTAGTACTCGATCAGCGCCAGCTTCGTGACCCCGCGCTCTGGGAAGTACACCTTGCCTGGACTCGAGACCTTCACCTCACGTCCGGCCACCTCGACGACGGTGTACTCCTTGGCCATCAGCAGACCACCAGCTTGACGCCGGGGTCGATACGGCGGAGGTCGTCCGGGTCGCTGGTG
>JAFMRN010000160.1 GCA_017354065.1 Solirubrobacterales bacterium | reverse complement strand
CCGCGGGCCGGGGCCGGCGCGACCGACCCGGGGAAACCCGTTCCCGTGTACCGCGCAGAGGTCGTCGGATCGCTACTGCGCCCCCCAGCGCTACAGCAGTCCGCCGCCGAGTACGCGGCGGGCCGGATCTCAGCGAGCGCGCTCGTCGCCGCGCAGGAGGCCGCGATACTGGCGGCGCTGCGGACCCAGGCCGACTGCGGGCTCGACGTCTGTACCGACGGCGAGATGCGCCGGCGCCACTTCGCCGATCCGCTGCTCGCTGGGCTCAACGCGTTCGGGACCGGTCAGGGACAGGCCGACCCGTGGCGCGATAACAGCGGCGCGGCCCAGCAGACCAGTGACATGGCCGTGATAACCGAGAAGCTGATCTCCACCGGCAACGCGGAGGCCGCGTATTTCGATTTCGCGAACGCGCACGCGCGACTGCCGGTAAAGGTGACGATCCCCAGTCCGACCTACCTGCTGTCACGCTGGAAGCCCGAGTTCAGCGCGGGCGCCTACCCGGACCCTTCTGAGATGTTCCAGGACAGCGCAACGATCCTCGCCGGCGTGGTGGCTGACCTCGTGGCAGCCGGCTGTCGCTACATCCAGTTCGACGCGCCAGACCTGACGGCGGTGGTCGACCCCTCAACGCGGAAGGACCTGACGGCCAAGGGAGTTGACCCGGACGATCTGATCGCCACGGCGTGCTCGCTGATCAACCAAATCACCGAGCCGGTCGATCCGGCGGTGAAGTTCGCCGTGCACCTGTGTCGCGGAAACCTCCGCGGGATGTGGCGCAAGCAGGGCGGTTACGAGGCTCTGTCAGAGACGTTCTTCAACGGCCTCACGCGGCTCGACACCTTCATGCTGGAGTTCGATGACGAGCGCTCGGGCAGCTTCGAGTGCCTGGCCGCCCTGCCCCCGGGCAAGGTCGCCGTGCTCGGGCTCGTGACAACCAAGCGCGGCGAACTGGAGCCCGAGAACGGCCTGGTGGCGCGGATCGAGGCCGCCACAGCGCACGTCAGCGTCGACCAGCTCGCGATCTCCACGCAGTGCGGCTTCGCGTCCACGGCGGAGGGCAACCCGGTCAGCGAGGACGATCAGCGCCGCAAGCTGGAGCTTGTTGCGCGGGTCGCCCAGCGTGTGTGGCCCTAACCCGGTCAGTCACCAGCAAGCACGAGGTCCGTCAGCCTCGCCACGAGATCCGCGCCGCCGTCGCTGTCGCGCATGCTGGCAGCAAGCGGCTTACCCGCGGGCTCGTCCATAAATGCCTGGATCCGGCGCGCCCCGGCCTCGGCCACGAGCGGCTCGACCCCGGCGGCTCTGATCGTCGCGGCGGCTTGGCGCAGCTCCTCGGCCCGCCGTTGGCCGTGCACCGTTTCGCGGCTCAAGGTGTAGTTGGCGAGCGCCCGCCAGTCATCGAAGGGCATGCTGTTGTCAATCGACGCGAGCACGCGATCCGTAACCCCATATGCGGCGGCCGCCTGTAGGCATTCGAGCACCAGCGCGTTGACCCCCTTCAGCACCGAGCTCCTCAACATCTTGACGGCGGAGGCCTGACCCGGCGTGTCACCGATCGCCTCGACGTTCAGCCCCAACCGGGTCAGAGTCGCGGCCGCCGCCCCCGCGCCGGCGCCGCTCAGCAGGATCGGCACGCGGTGGCGCTTCGGCGGGACAGCGGCCATCACCGCACCGTCGATGAACCGGGCGCCCGCACGCTCAACGATCTCCGCGGCAGCGGCCTTGGTTCCCGGGCTTGCCGAGTTGAGGTCGACGTAGATGTCAGACACACCGAGGTGCGCAGCAACTGCCACGGCCGTGTCGACGGCCACCTTGGCCGAGGTCAGGCACACCAGCACATCGCATTGACGCGTGAGCTCGGCGATTGAGCCGCAGGGCGCGACCCCCTGATCCGCGATCCGCTGGCTGAAGCTCGGATCGTCGTTGCGCAGATCAAAACCCGGGATCGGCTCGCCGCGGGCTTCGTGCAGGCCAGACGCGATGGCGCCACCGGCCTCTCCGAGCCCGATGATCCCGAGACGCCGAGCAGACCCACCCACAGCGCCGCTCATTCCCATCAGTTCTCCTTTGTTTTGCTTTGGTAGAGGAGGCCGGATACCACTTGTCCTCGGTCTCTAAAGTGGATACAGTAGTCAGATCCTCTGGAGGGAGGGTCGAGCAACGTTCACACTTGAGGAGAGGTCCGTGCAGCAAACTCATCGAAGCCGGTCCCTGAGCCGGAGCAGCCATGAGACCCGCCGGCGCTCCGGGCTTCGCGGCACCGCAGCCGTCGCCGGTGCGGTGCTGCTGGCCTCGGGGGTCGCCGCGTGCGGGTCGAGTTCATCGAGCAGCGCAAGCGGCTCCAACAGCGCGGCCTCATGGTCGCCATCGCGTTCGGGAACCACGAACGTGACGATCGCCTACACGGCCCCGACGGCCGACCAGATACTCCCGGTCGTCGCTAAAGCCGGCGGCTTCTTCAAGAAAAACGGGATCAATGTGACGCTGAAGTTCCTGTCGCCCTCTGCCGCTCTCCCCGCGCTGATCTCGGGCAGCGTCAACTTCGTGGTGATGGGCGCACCCGCCGCGGAGATCGGTGCGGTCAACGGCACGCCGCTGGAATATGTAGGTCAGTGGGAGAAGTACATAGACGCCCAAATCGTGGCGAACAAGGACGCCGCCACGATCAAGGACCTGAACAACAAGACGGTCGCCATCTCGTCCACCGGGGCACTGTCTGACTTCCTCGCCCAGATCTCGAACCACCAGAACGGGATCACGATGCATGAGGTGCCGCTCGGCTCCTTCCCGGACGAGATCACCGCATTTGAGAAGGGGTCGGCCGCCGCGCTGAGCGGCGCCAACCCCTGGCAGCTGAAGACCTTGAAGAAGCTGGTTCCTTCAACTCACGTGGTAGAGGACTTCCGTTCCAACCCCAGCGCTGTGGGTGTCGGCGTGATCGCCGATAGCCAGAAGCTGTCAAGTACCGCCGCGCACAACACGACGGTCAAGGTTCTGCGCGCGCTGTACCAGGCGATCCCCTACTACAAGTCGCATGAGTCGGTGGCGGTGCCGTTGATCGCCAAGACCGACAGCTACACCACCGCTGAGGCCACCGAGGCGTACCAGGACGTGAAGAAGGCAACCGACAACACCGTGGTACCGGACCTCGCCTCCGAGAAAAGCGTGCTGACGGCCCTGTCCTCGAGCCAGCCGGCCGCCAAGGGGTTTGACGCCAGCAAGCTGTTCGACCCGAGCTACGCCACGAAAGCACAGAGCGGCAGCTGACGATCATTGATCGGGCCCCGGTCTTGGAGACCGGGGCCTGTCTCGCTTCCGCTCAGCTGATGACGTGAACCGGGATGCTCCAGGGATCGAGCGCGATGAAACCGCCCTCGATGTCTGTGACCGCGGCGCCGGCCGAGGCGATGCGGTCCCGCGCGGCTGCCACGTCGCCCGCGTCTTGCAGCTCGATGGTCCAGTGGACGACGCCCAGCGCGTCCTGCGCCAGCGGGCCGACGTTCTTGCCCTTGGCGAGGTTTGCGGCCATGTGGTGGTGGTAGCCGCCGACGGAGAAGAAGGCCCCAGCCTTGTACTTCTCGCTCGTGTCCACGTAGTACTTGAGGTCCAGACCGAGCACATCGCGGTAGAAGCTGATCGCCCTGTCCAGGTCGCCGACGCTGAAGTGGAGGTGGCCGACGCGTAGGCCCTCGCCGACTGAGGGCGCGAGCGTCTCCTCATTGGCGATCGTGGCGAGCAGGCCGTCGACGTCGAGTTCCACCGGCGGGTGTCCGTAGGGTGTCTCGGGCCACTGCTCGCGTGGGCGATCCCAGGCCAGCTCCACGTTGGTTCCGTCGGGATCGTTGAGGTACACGGCCTCGTGCGTGTGCCGGTCGTTCATGTTCGTGACCGGCGTGCCCGTCGTCCGGATGCGGCGCAGCGCCCGCGCGAGCTCGGCGCGCGTGGGATACAGGAGGCAGTAGTGAAACAGCGACGCCTCATTCTCGGTCGCGGGGCGGGCATCGGGGCGCTCATGCAGTTCAACCACAGCGCTGTCACCGTCGCCGAGAGCCACCCGGTCCGAGGCCTGATCAACGACGCGGAGCCCGAGGGAGCGCTCATACCAGGCGACCGAGCGCTGGAGATCACTGACGTTGAGGTGGACCGCCCCAAGCGTCAGCGTGGTCGGAAGGGATTCTGTAGTGGGCATGTGTCTCTCTTACCTCATGGTCTGCTGTTGATGGTGAGAAGCTTCTGTTGGGTCATCTCCTCGATTGCATAACGCACGCCCTCACGGCCTTGGCCGGACTGCTTGAGGCCGCCGTAAGGCATGTGGTCGATCCGGAAGGTGGGTACGTCGTTGACCATCAAGCCGCCGACCTCGATGCGGTCAAAGGCGCGCTCGATCGTCCGCGTGTCGTTAGTGAAAATCCCCGCCTGGAGCCCGAACTGGCTCGTGTCTGCCGCGGCAATCGCCGCGTCCACATCGTCAAAGGGAACGAGCGACAGCAGCGGCGCGAAGACCTCCTCGCAGCTGACACGCATGTCCTCGCGCACGTCGGTCAGCACGGTCGGCTGCCACACGTTGCGATCGCGCTGGCCGCCGGTCAGGACCACGGCGCCGGCAGCGGTCGCCTCGGCCAGCCAGGCACCGATGCGATCGGCCGCGCGTCCGTCTATCACCGGGCCGACATCAGTGGCGGGATCGAGTGGGTCCCCGGTTTTCAGCAATCGCGTGCGCGCGACGATCTCGCTCTGTAACTGCGCGGCGATGTCGGTGTGGGCGTAAACGCGCTGGACCGAGATGCAGGCCTGGCCGGCGTTGGTGAAGGCTCCCCAGACGATGCGTTCGGCGGCATAGGGCACGTCCGTGTCCGCCCCGACGATGACCGCGGCGTTGCCGCCGAGCTCGAGGGTCACGCGCTTGCGCCCGGCGCGGGCCTTGAGCGTCCACCCAACGCCCGGCGAGCCGGTGAAGCTCAGCATCTTGATGCGCTCATCCTCAATCAGTGGTGTCGCCGTCTCATTTGTGCAGGGCAGCACCGCGAACCCGTCCGCGGGCCAATCCGAGGCGGAGACGATCTCAGCGAGCGCCAATGCGGTGAGCGGGGTCTGGGGCGCGGGCTTGAGCAGGATTGGGTTGCCGGCGGCCAGCGCCGGGGCGACCTTGTGGGCCACGAGATTGAGCGGGAAGTTGAAGGGCGTGATGCCGGAGATGGGCCCTAGCGGCACGGGCCGCAGCTCCGCACGGCGGCCCTCGTTGCCCGCCAGCCAGTCCAGCGCCAGGATCCTGCCCTCAAGCCGCTTGCTCTCCTCGGCGGCGACGCGGAAGGTGAAGACCGCACGGTCGACCTCGCCCAGCGCGGTCGACAGCGGCTTGCCCGCCTCCAGAGCGATTGTCTGTGCGAGCTGATCACGACGCTCGGCGATGCCCTCAGCGATCTGCTCCAGCACACGCTCGCGCTGCCAGGACGCGAGCCTGCGTGTCTGTTCGAAGGCACGCACCGCCCTGCCAATCGCGTCCTCGACGTCGGCTGCCGCGGCCAGGTGGACAGTGGCTATCGCGGAGCCGTCGTACGGGCTGGACAGTTCCTGGCGCGCGTCGGTCGCGCGTGGCGAGCCGCCGATCATGATCGGGAAATCTCCCAGGCGCGTCTCGATTACGGCCACCGCTGGTCCTCCTGTTTCGGATCGTATCTTTGAATACTGTATACGTCAGCGAGCGAGCCTGTCAAAGCCGTAGCGGCGTTCCAGACCTGCCGGCTATACGGCTGAGACGGGAGCGTCGCCGTCTGACTCGGAGCCGGTCTCGGCATCGTGCAGACGCGCGCTGATGAACTGCCGTGACTGGGTCACATGCCGGTGCATCAAGGTACGCGCCAGTTCGATGTCGCCGGCCTCGATCGCGTCGATGATCGCGGCGTGTTCCTCGGTCGCGGCCTGGCGCCCGGGCTTGTCTGAGACCAT
>JAFMRN010000159.1 GCA_017354065.1 Solirubrobacterales bacterium | reverse complement strand
GCCCCAGCGCGGCGACCAGCGCCCCGACCAGAGTGAAGGCGGCGCCCACACCGAGCCCCCAGGCGTAACCATGGGTCAGCGCGACCGGCGGGGCGACCCCATGGTCGCCCCGCGTAGCACTGTTAGCGATGGTCGCCAGGACGGCCAGCCCCAGCGCGCCGCCCATCAGCCGCGCCGTGTTCAACAGGCCCGAGGCCAGGCCACTCTCGGCGGCGGGCACGCCGCGCATCGCCGCGACGGTCCCGGACACCAGCGTCGTGCCCATGCCGAGCCCGGCGACGATCATCCCGGGTACGACCCGGATCCAATAGGAAACGCCGGGGTGGATCAGGCTCAGATAGCCGAGCCCGAGCGTTGAGAGCACCAGCCCGCCGCTGACGGTCGCGCCCAACCCGATACGCGCCACCAGCAGCGGCGCGCGCGTCGAGCCGAGGAACACGCACAGCGTCGTCGGCAGGAACGCCAGCCCGGCCTCCAGCGCGTCCATCCCCTGGACCTGCTGCAGGAACAGGGTCAGGAAGTAGAACATCGAGAACACGCCGGCGTACAGCAACAGCACCGCCGCGTTGGCCCAGCGCAGCTGCCCGAGACGGAAGATCGACAGCGGCACCAGCGGCGCCGCCGCCACGCGCGCCTCAACGAACAGGAAGGCCGCGATCAGCACGAACGCGGCGCCGAGCGGCACCAGCACCCCGGCGGAACCCCAGCCGACCGCCGTGCTGCGCACGATCCCGAACGCCAGCAGCGCCAGCCCCGCGGTCCCCAGCACCGCGCCGGTCAAATCGAAATGCCGCTCCGCGTCGACATCGGCAGCGCTATCTCCCGGTACCACGCTCAACGCGCCGAGCACGACGGCGACGCCGATCGGGACGTTGATCGCAAAGATCGCGGGCCAGCCCAGCGTCTGGGTCAACACCCCGCCGAGAATCGAGCCTGAGGAGGCACCGAGACCGCCGACCGCGCCCCAGATGCCCAGCGCGCGCGTCCGCTCGGGCCCCTCCGGGGTCGCGGTGGTGATGATCGCCAGCGTGGCCGGGGACAGCACCGCGCCGGCCAGACCCTGCAGCCCGCGCGCGCCCAGCAGCCACCCTTGGGAGCCGGAAACGGCGCAGGCCAGGGAGCAGATCGTGAAGGCGGCGGTGCCGGCAAGGAACACGCGCCGGCGTCCTAATAGGTCGCCGGCGCGACCGCCAAGCAGCAGAAAGCCCGCGAAGGTGATCGTGTAGGCGTTCACGACCCACTGCAGCGCGGTGTCTGAGAAGTGCAGCCCGCTGTGGATCGAGGGCAAGGCCACGTTGACGATCGACACGTCCAGGATCACCATGAACTGGGCCAGGCAGACGACCAGCACCAGCGCGCCGGTGGATGATTTTGACTTGAAGAGCTTGGTCACGGCGGGTAGTCTGCGCCTACGCTTATCCAGGTACAAGAGAGGGAGTTATCCTGGTAGTAGAAACACCCCCCAACGACACCTCAGAACGCCGCCGGACCGAGCTGGCGGACTTCCTGAAGCAGCGCCGCGCGGCGCTGACACCGGCGGATGTGGGCCTGCCCAACGGCGGCCGGCGGCGCACCCCCGGGCTGCGCCGGGAGGAGGTCGCGATGCTGGCCGGGGTCGGCACCACCTGGTACACGTGGCTGGAGCAGGGCCGGGATGTGCGCGCCTCCGTTGAGGTGCTGGACGCGATTGCGGACGCGCTGCACATGACGACGGCGGAGCGCAGCCACCTGCTGCTGCTGGGCCGCGGCGAGGAGCCCCCGCCCCCGTCCTGCCCCGAGTCGGTGGCCAAGTCGCTGCGGACGGTGATCGACAACCTCGAGAACCAGCCCGCCTTCATCCTCGGCCGCCGCTTCGACTACCTAACCTGGAACCACGCGGCCACCTTCCTGTTCGGCGACCTCGCCCAGGTGCCGACCCAGCAGCGCAACCACATCTGGCTGACGTTCATGGACCCGGCCCGGCGCGAGCTGTTCACCGACTGGGAGTACACCTCCCGGGTCGCGGTCGCGAAGTTCCGCGTGGAGGCCACCAAGAACCTCGGCGACCCGAGCTTTGAGGCGCTGATCAGCTCATTGCGCAAGGCGAGCCCCGAGTTCTGCCGCGCCTGGAAGCTGCACGAGGTCCACAGTGGCAGCGCCGGGCGCAAGGTCGTGAACCACCCGCAGGCCGGCCGGCTGGTGTTCGAGCACGTCGTGCTCAATCCCCAGGAGCAACCCGATCAGCGTCTGGCGCTGTATGTGCCACTGCCCGAGGAGGACTCGGCGGCGCGGTTTGCCGAGCTGATCGGTGACTGAGGCGCTCAACCCAGCGCAGCGCAACCAACAAAGCAAACCCAAAGCCGACCGCGGAAGCGACCATCGCGGCCACCAGGCCGGCACCGGCGGCGCCGGCCCCCAACAGGCTGCCCGCCAGCGCGACACCGACCATCGAACCGACCTGACGGCTCGCGTTCAAAACCGCTGATGCCGCACCGGCGCGGTTGCCCGGTGCCGCCGAGATGACCGCGTTCGTGGTGGCGACCATCGTTGTCGACATTCCGGCGCCGGCCACCAACAGCGGCGCCACCAGCTCCCAGTACGCCGGGTGCCCGCCACACAGCGCCAGCCCGGCGAACCCCACGGTCCCGGCCGCCAGGCCCGCCAGCATCGGCTTGCGCGGACCGAAGCGCCCGACGGCGGACCCGGAGAACATCGAGAAGGCCATCACGCACGCGCCCTCAGGCAACAGGGCCAGGCCGGCTGCCAATGGCGAGTAGCCCAGCGCCTGCTGGAAGAACAGGCCGGTCGCGAACAGCTGTCCGTAGAGCCCGAAGTTGATGCAGAAGCCGACGACCGTGCCCGCCGACAGGCTCGCGGACCGGAACAGGCCAAGCTCGAGCATCGGCGCGCGCCCGCGCGCTTCGAGCAGCAGAAACACCGCCCCGGTGACCAGCGCCAGCGCCAGCGGGCCCCACGCGCTGAGCGCGCCCAGGCCGGCGCGTCCCGCGTCGATCACGCCCAACGCCAGCAGCCCGAGCGTCAGCACCGCCGTGAGCTGGCCGGCGGGATCTATGCCGCCGCCCTCACGCTCTCCCGCGACGGTGATCGCCCGGTGTGCCGCCCAGATCGCGAACAGCCCGACCGGCACGTTGACGATGAACACCGAGCGCCAGCCCAGCAGGCCGGTCAGGACCCCGCCCAGAATTGGGCCTCCCGCCGCCCCGATCCCGGCGGTGGTTCCCCAGATCCCGATCGCCCGCGCGCGGGCGCGCGGCTCGGCATACTGGGCGCGCAACAGCGCCAGCCCGGTCGGCACGGTCACCGCCGCCCCGACCCCCTGCAGCGCCCGGGCCGCGACCAGGATCCCGACCGAGGGGGCCGCCGCGCAGACCGCAGACCACAACGTGAACCACACCAGCCCCAGCTCGAACAGCCGCCGCGCGGACAGCCTGTCACCCAGCGCCCCGGCCGGCAGCAGCAGCGCGGCGAACACGAGCGTGTAGGCATCCACGGTCCACTGCAGGGCGCTCAGGCCGCCGCCCAGGTCGCGGCCGATTGAGGGCAGCGCGACGTTGACGATCAGCGCGTCGAGGATGACCATCAGGTAGGACAGGCTGAGTGAGAGCAGTGCCATGACTTGAGTGTGTGCCAACAACGTTTCGGCCCAGACCAAAACGTGGTGGGGGTACGGTTCTGTGATGTTCGGAGATGCCGACATCGCCGTGCCCGCCGCGCTGATCGCCGAGCCGGCCCGCGCGCGGATCCTGCAGACCCTCGGTGACGGGCGCGCGCTGGCGGTCAGCGTGCTCGCCCAGGAGGCCGGCGTGGCCACCTCCACCGCCAGCGGACACCTGGGCAAGCTGCTGGACGGCGGCCTGGTGGCGGTCGAACAGCATGGCCGCCACCGCTACTACCGGCTCGCGGACGAGCATGTCTCAGAGCTGCTGGAGCTGCTCGGGACGCTCGCGCCGCCACGTCAGGTGCGGTCGTTGCGCGAGGGGACCGCCGCCCGGCAGGTGCGCCAGGCGCGCACCTGTTATGACCACCTGGCCGGCGAGCTGGGGGTCGCGCTGATGCAGGGGCTGTTGGACAAGGGCGTGCTAAGCGGCGGCGACGGGGAGTTCGTAGCCGGTCGGGACCGCCTGTCGGCCCCGGGTTCGGCGGTCGATTACCGGCTCACAGAGCACGGCTTCGAAACGCTGGAGAGCTTCGGGATCGACTTCGCGGCCATGCCCAAACGCAGGCCGCTGATCCGCTACTGCGTGGACTGGTCAGAGCAGCGCCATCACCTGTCGGGCGCGCTGGGTGCCGCCCTGTTGGACCGGCTGGTGACGCTCGACTGGGTCCGTCCCGCGCGGCGCAACCGCGCCGTAGCAGTCACCGAAGCGGGGCTTGCAGGCCTGGCGGAGACGTTCGGGCTACCGGCGCTTGACTCCTAACAGACTGCTAACAAGTCTTATCGAGTTCTTCCGCGCCGTTCAGGTTGGCCCTGGAGACTTGCAGTCCAATGTCTGACATGGCAACACAGATCATCGAACCCACACCGGAAGCGGACCAGCGCCAGACCGCCGCGCTCTCAGAGCCCGGCGCGGTTCGGGCGGACGTGTTCGCGGTCCTGGACCACCGTCTCCGCGGCAGGGCGGTCTCCCGGGCACACGCGATGCCCGGCCATTTCCTGGCGATGACCGACGCCGTCGGCGGCGAGCACCTGCTGCCGTTGGAAGACGCGATCATCCACATCGGCCGTGCGGCCGCGGCCGACCTGCGCTTTGACGACGTGCACGTCTCGCGCCGCCACGCGATCCTGGTCCGGGCCGGGGATCATGTGCGCGTGCTGGACGACCGTTCCAGCGCCGGCACGTTCGTCAACGGCACACGCGCGGTGGCGACCGATTTGAGTGACGGTGACGTGATCCGGCTCGGGCCGGTGAGCTTCACCTACGTCCGGATCAAGTAACCGGGTCGCTGACGTCACGCGCGACGAGCGCCGCGTAGTAGCCACCCAGAGCCAGCAGCTCTGCGTGCGTGCCGCGCTCGACGACGCGCCCGTGATCGAGCACGAGGATCTGCTCAGCCTCACGAACCGTCGAAAGCCGGTGCGCGATCGTGAGCGTGGTCCGTCCGGCGGATAGCGCCTCCAGGGAGGCCTGCAGCGCGGCCTCGGTCTGGGTGTCCAGCGACGAAGTTGCCTCGTCCAGCACCAGCACCGGCGGGTTGCGCAGCACCGTCCGCGCGATCGCCATACGCTGCTTCTCGCCGCCTGAGAACCGATAACCGCGCTCACCCACGACGGTGTCATAGCCGTCGGGCAGCCCCGCGATCAGATCGTGGATCCGCGCCGTCCGCGCCGCCTCCTCGATCTCCTCATCGGTCGCGTCCGGCCGCGCGAAGCGTAGGTTCTCACGCACTGAGGCGTGCATCAGATAGGTCTCCTGGGAGACGACGCCGACAACCTGGGCCAGCGACGCCAGCGACGCGTCACGCACGTCGACCCCGTCGATCGTGATCTGGCCCCGCTGGGGGTCATACAGCCGCGCGAGCAGGTAGCCGAGCGTCGTCTTGCCCGCGCCGGTCTCCCCGACCACGGCCGTCCGCGTTCCGGCCGGGATCTCCAGGTCCACGTCTTGCACCGTCCAGGCGGGGTTGTCGGCTTTGGGCTCGACAACCCCGGTATAGGTGAACGACACTCCGCTGAAGCGCACCTCGCCGACGACCGTTTCCGGGTCGAGCTCCACCGGGTTGTCGGCCTCGACGATGTCGATCGGCAGGTCGAGGTACTCGAAGATGCGGTCAAACAGCGCCAGCGACGCCTCCAGGTCGGCGCCGACGCCGAGCAGCGAGTTGATCGGGAACAGCAGCCGCGTCTGCAGCGTCGTGAACGCAACGACCGTCCCGATGCTGATGGCCGAGCCGACGAACGACTGGCCGGCGAGCCAGTAGATCACCGCCGGCTGGGCGGCGAACACGAACTGGATGG
>JAFMRN010000026.1 GCA_017354065.1 Solirubrobacterales bacterium | reverse complement strand
AGCTCTATCGAGCACGTCAGTGCTCGATCCCAAGCCCCATGATCCGCGCGCGACCACCACTGCCCGGCAACCACCAACCCAACCCTATTTCCCAAGCCAGAACCACCAACCACTTGACATAGGAGACTCAAAGCGATCCGCGAAGGGGGCGCTCGTGTCGATTTAGCACGATTTTCGCGCATCTGAGCACAAAGCTCGCCCCGGGCGGGCGTTTTGTGCATTTCGACACCTCGACTTCAGGCAGGGTCGGTCGCGACGTATTCGAACACCCTGCCGTCGGGATGGCGCGCGACCAGCCGCTGGCCGGTCGGCGTCGCGACTATCGGCTGTGTGATCTCGGCGCCGAGCGCTTCCAGTTGCCGCTCCTGTGCGGCCAGGTCATCGACGACGATCGTCGCCGCCCGCGCGAAGCGCTCCGCGTTCTCGCCGGACAGCAACAGAAACGGTGGAACCGCCGCGAGATCGACACCGCTGAAGCTGAAGCGCCGCGCCGTCGTTCCCGTCAGCTGCTCATAGAAGCCGGCGGCGGCGTCCAGATCGTCGACGGCCAGCCGGATCATCACCCCTGTGATCGCCATGAAGCCGCATGCTAGGGCCTAACCGGTTCCGTCGTTTTCGATCAACCAGCCGCGTTTGGGGAAGTGGTGCAACAGCCGGTCACCGTGTCCGTCCGACCGTCGTTCCGGGGACTTCTCGTAGTCGGGGAGACAGGAAGGAATGCCTGCAAATCGCCGGTTTCGTGGGCGGCGCGTGGGCGGTGTCATGCGGCGCCCCCGTCGATTTTGCGGAGCGGTACGACGTTGGATCGCTGCTCGTAGGCGTCACGGACGCGCTGGAGCGAGCGATCGTCTTCTAGGTGGCCGTAGAGGGTGCGCACGAGCTGGCCGCCGTCTGTGTGGCCGAGCATGATCGCTACGTCTTCGCTGTCGAGCTTCAGCTCGTTGCGCATGTACCAGCCAGCGAAGTGGCGGGTAGCGAGGTACAGCTCGCCGTCATAGCCGGCGGCGGCCTTGACTGCTTTCCAGTGGTAGGCGCGGCCTGGTCCTGTCCAGTGCTCGCCGCGTAGGTTCGTGAAGCAGAACTCTTGGTCGCGTGGGAGGCTGAGGAGCGCGTCGCGGGCGGGCGGTGTCAGGACCACGCTGCGGGACCGTCCGTTCTTGGGGGTCGTGAACTCGCGGGCGGTGCTGCTGTATTGCTCGACTACGTGAATCCAGCCGCCGTCGAAGTCGACGCGGTTCCAGCGGAGCGCGTCTAGTTCACCGGGACGCATCCCCGTATAGGCCGCTACTTGGACGAACGCGGCGAAGCTGGGGTTTGTGAGCTTCCGAGCGTTGGCGATTAGGTCGCGGACCAACTGCTCATCTGGCGGGCGTTGGTATCGGCGGCCAGCGGAACGCTTGATGCCGAGCCCGGCGAACGGGTTTCGTTCGATTAGCCGCCCGGCTTTGGCGCTGGCGGCGTCGTTGAACATGGCTCGGAGCGCCGGGACAGTCCCGAGGTTCTTGCCGCCCGCTAGCCACTCCGCCACGGTCTGGTCTGTGATCAGCGCCAGCGGGACGGTCCCGTAGCGGGCGCAGAACGCGCGTGTGCGTTCCCGATTGTGCGCGTTGGTCGACGCCTTGGGCCGTTGAAAGAGCGGGTCTGTGGTCCAGCGGTCCCAGAACGTCGCGACCGTGACCTCGCCCGCTTCTGGGGCTTGGCCGAGCGCGGCGCGTGCCCGTTCTCGCGCGGCTTTGGCTTCGCGCTTGGTGGGGAACGAACCCGGGCCGCCGATGATGCTGCCGACGCTGACGTTACGGCCGACGCGCTTGTCCCAGACCTGCGCTCGCCAACGTCCTGATGCCAACTTGCTGATGCTCACGCTGCCTCCCGATGCTGTTCGCGAGCCCACGCTACAGCACGTGACGCCAGAAACCGGCGTGTTCGTCTCCCCCATGTTTCTGAGGGCATTCCGGCTTTGACCATGCGGTCGATCGTGTCGACGCTGACACACATGAGCTGGGCGAGCTGGTCGCGTGTGATGTACGGCTCAACTTCGCGGGTCGGCAGGGCCCGGACGATGGTGGTTTCGGGGGTGTTGGCCTGTACGCTGGGCATCGGGTCGTGGCTGATTCACGATCTTTCGCGAGCGCCCCACGGCCGGGGCGTTTCGCCTTTCTAAGGGCCAACGTAAGCCAGCGCCCGCCGCGAACGTCCATCTGTTGAGCGCGCAATTAGCCGGACAGTGCGGGAACGATTTACGCCGCTGCTCGGCTAGAGGGTGGATCGTTGAGGTACGGGTCGTTTGAGTGCCACGCGCCGGGCGGAGCTATCGGCGTGATCGCCATCTTCGGCTCGACTTCCCAAGCGGCGCCGTCGGGGGCTTTGTGCGCGATGTCCGAGCGGTCGTCGGCCAGTAGCGCCGTGAGGTGCAGGACAGCGTCAGCGGTCTTGCTGGGCTCCCGGTTGTAAGCCTTGCGCCATTCCTCACGCTGGCTCTGAAAGCAGGCGCGCCAGAACCGGCGCTCTACCGTGGCGTGCGGGTATTTCACGAGCCCGCGTTGGGTCTGGAACGTGCCGACTGCCTTCGCCCAGGCTTGATCGAAGGGGACTCCTTGTGCGCGTAGGTCGGTTAGGACGCGGACGAGCTGAACGTCGGGCCTGCCGTACTTTGTGTGCGCCGGCACCCGCTTTGTCCTTACTCGCTCGCGGGCGTGCCAGAGTGCTGCATGAGACCGGAGCCTGCGAGCTCCTCCAGCATGACCGGGCTCTGGCGGGGCAGCCAGCCTATCTGCCTGAACTGGACCGACCCGGCGCTGATCAGGCCGTCGTCGGCGCCTACCAGGATCGTCTCGCGCTGGCGGAGGCGAAACAGGGCGGCTGCACATGTCGCGCGGGATAGCGCGTCAGCCTGGGCTTGGGGGAGCGTGGTCGGGTCGAGACGCCGGGCCTGGTCCGGGGCTTTGGGCGGCCCGCCTATTGCGCGGTCGACGTCCCCTTCAGCACGTTGAAGGAGCCGGTCGACGGCTTGGTCGTCGTCGGGTACTCGGCCCGGTAGCGGGCTGATGTCCTGGGCGTAGGCGCGGAACGCCGGGACGGTCGTGTAGGTGCTCATGTGCCCTTCTTGGGTGGGAGCGCCCGGAACGCGGTCTTTGGGCCGCCGCCTTTTGCCTCGGTTGTGTGTGCGCGTGTCTTCGCGTAGGGCTTCAGTTTCGGGTCAGCGAAGTATTTGCGCCATTGCGCCTTGGACTTGTAGGCGCTCTTGGTGTACCCGCGGCCGCCAGTCTTGGGCTTGGGCTTGTTTGTGGTGCCAGCGCTTGCTGTCCGGCTGCTGGCGGCCTTCTTGGCGGTTGGCTGGCCAGCCTGCGCGGGAGCTGTCTTCTGGGGCCTAGAGGGCTTTACAGCAGGCTTGGCTGGCGCGGCCGACACGGGTTTCTTCGGCGGATGCTGCGGGGCTGCGGTCTTGCCCGTCACCTTCGGCGCCGGGGCTTTGGCCGCAGGCTTGGCCGGAGCGGGTGAACCCGATGGTTTCGGAGGCACTGACGCCGGGGTCTTGCCCTTCACATGCGGTGCAGCGGGCGCCGACTTCAGCGCCGGGGCCTTCGCGTGAGCGGGTGCCGCAGACTTACCAGATACACGCGGTGTCGTGTGCTTCTTCCCGCCTTTGCCTGGCAGGGACGGCACGCCAACGCTCCCGGCCATCTTGCCTGCGGCCATGCCGGTGGCGATGGCCGCGACTTTCCCGCCGCCACCCTTGGCCTGTTGTGTGGTGGAGGGCGTGGCGGCCGGTCCTGTGACCGAAGGAGAACCGCTGTAGGACCGGCCGCCAGTTGTGCGTGCGGTGGACGGGTGAGGGGACCGACCGCTTACACGTGGGGGACGCTTGCCCGCCATGACCTGGTTAGCCCTTCCGGCCGGCCTTTGGTGCCGGGGCCATGACAGCGCCGGACGGGTCGGGGGCGGGCACGTTCTGAATGACGCACACCGCCTCCGGGTAGGGCAAAAACAGACTGGCTCTCAGTTTGCCGCGTACCAGGATGCTGTCGGAGCTGAACTCCTGGGAGCGGTCCACTTCGATGGTCACGTCACGACGGCGGACAACCGCGACATGGGCGGGGGCGTACACAATGACGCTGCTGGTCCCGGCTGTTGCGTTGTAGGGAACCTGCGTGGTCAGGAGCATGTCGGGCACGCCGTCCGGCCGGGGCAAACTGACGTTGCTCTCAGCGGAGGTGAACTCCTTCACCAGTGCCAGATGCGTTGCCGTCCACGGATGCGCGAGAGCGACGTACGGGCCTGGCACGTGTTTGCCGCCCAACACGCCGATTGCCTGGATCAGGAAGTCGTAGTTCTCGACGCTCCCGCCCGCGTCCAGCACGTTAATGCCCGCCTGGTTCACCAGGCCGCTGAAGCCCTTCGCGCTGTTGCCCTGGATCAGTTCGTGATCGAGCTTCAGGCCGAGAATGGTTTGCAGGTTCCGCTGAATGACCTGGAGGAGATCAGGATCGGAGTCCTCGAACGCCTCAGCGGACCCGCGGACCAGTGCCTTGATGGCCTTCGGGTCGACCTCGAACTCATCGAAACCGGGATCGGACTCGGTAATTTCGTCCAGTTCGGAGTAGAAGTCCGCGCTGATGTCAGCGGTCAGCCTGGGCCAGTGAACCGTCTTCGAGCTGGTGCTGATGACCGGGACGCCCGAGGCGAGCACCACGGCCGCGTCGCGCAGCTTGTCCCAAAGCATTGTCGACAGTTCCGGCGGGGTTACCGGCGTGGCTGTCGCCGCTTCGGTCAGGGATCGCATTTCGCCTTTGTTGACTCCGCGCATCGCGCTGATGACGCGATCCTCCACCGCGGTCTCTACCGCGGTGCCGGCGGCTCGGGCGCCGCCTTGGTTTCGGGATTCGACCCGGAGGCCGCCGCCCTCTTGCTGCTCGGCCATAGGGGCCTCCTGTTCGGTAGTGGCCTGCTCGGGCAGGCTTCTGTATTCGGCGCGTGCTTCATCGCCATACGCTGGCGCCGCGGTCACTGTCACGTCTCTGAGCTCGGCGATGTTGTGGACGTGCCGGACATCGTTGTCCCAACGGTCGCCGCCTGGGGCTACGACCATCCGCCAGCTCGCGGCGCGTAGGTCCCCGCGCTCGACTGCGACCCTGACGTCTTCGCCCACGGGACTGCTGGGCAGATCCACGGACCAGTGGAAGCCGTCCGCCCGGTCCTCGGTGGTGAGCGTGGAGGGGTGTCGGCCGAGGAGCTGGGAGCGGTCATGCTCTCTGGTGGCGATCAGGCCGGACAGGTCCGCGTCTGCGAGGGCGCCGCGGTCGATCACCTCCCGCCAGCCGCCCAGGTCGCGGCTCTCGACGCCGTAGGGGATAACGCCGTGTAGGCGCCGGTCTGCGACGGTCGCGGCGCCCTGATGGTCCAGAGCACGTTCTTCAACGCTGCCGGCTTGGGGCCGGGACCTTGACTCAGAACCGCTATCGCTCTGCTCGCACTGCTTGGCGAGCTGCTCAAGCTTGCTGTGAGCCTTCGCGATCGCCTCGGGGCTGGCGCCCTTCACAGACCCGATCATGCGTTGCGCCGCGGCCACGCCGTCACAGTTCAGGGTGCCGTCAGGGTCACGGACAGGCAGACCGAACCGCTGTTTGACGGGATCGTCGCCGCCGCGGTCAAGCACACACGCGGCCTGGTACTGCTCATCGGTGTAGTTGGAGGGGTCACCGTTCCAAGCCATCTGATCTATCCCTTCCTCAGCGTGGAGACCGCGAGCTGCTGGGCGACCTTCACGGCCGCGGGGTCAACGGTCGGCGTCTGGGCGTTGGCTGCGGCGACCTCGGGTGCCGCGTCGGGGGTCTTCAGGTCCTGCTTTGGAAGCGGTCCCAAGCCTTCCTTAGCGCGGACTTCCTCGACTGTCAGGAACCCGGCGCCCAACGCCTCGACGTATGAGGCGTACCGGGTTTGCACGTCGGCCCGCAAGAGCTCGTCAGCATCGAACGAGCAGCCACTGAGCAGCACGGGAAACAGATCAGTGTCAAGTGACAGGGCGTCCTCGATCAGCCGGAAGATCGGCGCGAGCGCGAGGGTGTAGAACCCTTGGGCCTCCTGCGCGACCGTGCTGTACGTCAGTGACCCGCCGCCCTGCGCGTTCACTATCGAGGGCGGCACACCGAAGATCCGGCAGATCTCACGTGTCGACAGTTCGCGCGTGGCGACAAACTCGGCGTCAGACAGCGGCATCGACACGGACTGCCACTTGACGTCACCTGTCAGGACCGCGACCTTCCCGCGGTTCTCACTGCCCTGATGGCGCTTCGACCACGCCGTCTTGAGCGTTTCGAGCTGGTCGTCAGCGTTCACGCCCGCCGGGATCGTGAGCACGCCTTGCGGTACCGCACTGTTGGCCCACAACGCTGACGCGCTGGTCGTCAGGCTGCTGGCCAAGCCGAGCGCGTCGCGGCACTGCGCGATCGGAGAGGCGCCACGTATGCCGGTCGCGGGGTCGACCATGCCGAGTACGTGAATGACATCCCGGCCGGTCAGGTCGTTGAACACCGGCCCGAGCGGCGCGTAGTAGTCATACAGGGGTTGGCCGGCGTCGATGCGTTTCACGACACGCGCAGGGTCCAACGCTTCGAGCTGGGCTATCTGGCCGCTGGCGTCGCGGATCTTCCCGACGAAACACTCTCCCCACAGGGCGTAGTGCTGCACCAGGCGCGCGACGAGTGTTGCCTGTGCCATGCCGGGCTGAGGCTGGCGCAGTAGCTCCACGCCGCGGCCGCCGGTCATAGGCACGCGCCCGGCATCAGTGTCACGCCAGCACCGGATCGGGCACAGAACCGCGGCGTTTACGAGCGCGTGCACGCACGCGAACACGTCGGCCATACGCAGGGCTGCGCTGCTGGAGACGTTCTCCTCCCCGGCGTCCGTGCTGATCAGCATCGACGGCGGGATCGAATCGGGGGTAAGAGCCCGGTCCTCAGCCTTGGGCTGTCGGCGGAACCAGCGCTTGGTGGTCTGCTCAGAATCCTGGGGCATCATCCGTAGCGTGACGCAGGAATCCGAGCGAACGTCAATCTCTCCCGGCTATCGCGGCCTGCTGGCGCTGGCCCGGCAGGTCGGTCCGGAGCTGGCGCCGCATCAGCGAACGATCGGCCGGGCGATGTTCGGACCCGAGCGCCAAACCGTCGTGGTCGTACCGAGAGGCAACGCGAAAACGTCGACGGCCGCGATCGTCTGCCTGCATCACCTACTGACCGTCCCTGACGCCTCCGTCAGCCTCGGCGCTGTCTCGCGCGAGCTCGCGGCGATCGCGTACAACAACATGCGCCAGATGGCCGAGCATCCCTCCCTGGAGGGACGCATCGAAGCCAGAGCCGTCGCCAGCGCCCGCGGTGCCCTGCGTGTGCCCGGTGGTGGCGTCCTCCGTGTCCTGTCCGGCAAAGGTGAGCGCGCCGTCGGCCAAACCGACTCCCTGATGGTCCTCGATGAAGCGTGGAACCTGCGCGACGGCGGCCTGCTCGACGCCTTCCAAACCGCTTTGATCAAACGCCCAGACGCCCGCCTGCTCGTGATCAGCACACCGGCCCCGTCGCTTGACAGTCCCCTGGGCGTGCTGCGTGCCCGCGCTCTCGCAGGTGAGGTAGCAAGGTCGGGCGCGCACATTGACGCGCGCGCACCCGGTCTCCGGTGGCTGGAGTGGGGAGTCCCGGACGATCAGGACACTGACGACATCCTCGCCGTCAAGAGGGCGAATCCGGCGCCGTGGATCACCCGGCAGGCACTAGCCGAGCAGCGCGAACGTGTAACGCCGCAAGCGTGGCTGACGATGCACTGCGGCCGGTGGGGCGTCGGAGAGGCCGCATGGCTGCCACCAGGAGCATGGACAAGCTGCCACGACCCAGACATGCAGGTAGAGGAGGGCGAGCCGGTGATCATCGGCGTCGACATCGGCGGCCGCCGCGCAGACACCGCCGTCGTAGCCGTCGCAGGTGATCAAGATGAGCTCCGTGTAGTCGCCTGCCACGTGTTCCAAGGCGACGAGGCCGTACTACAAGCCACAGACACCGTGCGTCAGCTCGCCCAACGGTTCGCGATCAGGGAAGTGGCTTTTGATCCGTGGCGGTTCCGCTCCGAGGCGCTGCACCTGGAGGCCGATGGCATCGGGCCGATGGTCGACTATCCGCAATCCCATGCGCGTATGGTGCCCGCCAGCGAGCGGCTGCACGCTGCGATCATCGAAAAGCGGCTGCGCCACCCGGCCGACCCTGACCTAGACCGGCACGTCGCCAACGCCGTGGCCAAACAAACCGGCCGAGGCTGGCGACTCGAGCAATCAGGCCGCGATCAGAACATCGACGCCGCCATCGCCCTGGCCATGTGCGTGGATCGCGCACAGGCCCCGGTCGCGAAGGTCGCGTTCCTCGGGTTCATCTAGCCCGGACCGTTTCCGGACTATGCGGGAACGGTCTGTGAGCCGATCTTGACCACCGCACCACAAAGCGGGATCTTGGCCGCCTGACCGCACCCAAACAGGAGGACTGCTATGCCAGACCCAGATATCAACCCCCGTCTCCGCGCGCGCATCGACCGGATCGAACAGATCCGATTGAACATGAGCAGCATGCTTCACGAAGTAGCCGTCCTAGCCGACCCGCTGGACAGTGGACATGGACACCTAGGGGACTTTGACCTAGAGGGTGATCTCCATTCGATTCACTACGCCACCAACCAGACCCTCCTGCACGTACAGGAGTACCTGGCCGACACGAGCGCGAAAGCGGGCCAGCGATGAGCGCGCCGAGCCCGCAAGGCTTCACGGTCGACCCGGCCTACACACCAGAACCACGGTACGACATCGACCCAGACGCCCGCCTAGCCGTAGCCCGCTACATCGGTAGCGTAGCCCGCGGGCAACACCCCGAGAGCATCGCCGAGCACGGCCCGCACGTTTTCACCGAGTCGCTCGAACGCGACGAATGCCTCAGCCACGCCGACGCCATCATCGAACTGATTGTCCCGCGAGGCAATCGCCTCCGAAACCTCGGGACGACCGAGCAGTGGGCCGGTGAACACCCGGGCCACTAGCGGACTTTGCGCGCAACGCAAAAAACGTGACGACCCCGGTGAGAAAATCGCACTAAGGCGCGCATAACCGGACGGTCCTCTCAAAGAACCGACGCAGGTTTTTGCGTGGGGGTGCTCGTTTTTTGCTCTGCTTGTCTGTGGTGATGGCGGCACAGTATGAGGCTGTTGGTCATGGCGTCGTTTGTGCCGCCTTCACGCAGTCCAACAACGTGATGGGCTTCGAGCAGAGCGGGGTCGCGGATCTCGCAGCGGTGGCCATCGGCGTCTACCCACTCGCATCGACCGCCGGCGTATTGGAGGGCTAGCCTTCGGAATTCGCGCGGGTCTTCACGTCCGGGTGTCTGACGTGTGCGGCTTGAGACAGGATGGTGCTGGGGGCAGTACGACCGTGTTGTCAGCGCACCGCACTTGAGACACGGTTTCAGCGGCATGACTACAGCCTGCCGGTGTTGAGTAGCTGAAACGTGAGCAGCGCGAGCGTGACCGTGATCCACGTCAGCAGCCAGTGACGCTCAAGCCGAGTCATGGCTGGCTTAGCGCGCCGGATTCGTCCAGCTCACGAACCCAGCGTCGCTGTCGTTGCTGAACTTCTTGGAGACGATCGAACGCTTCCCGGTGTTGATCATCGGTCACAGCGCAGCTCAGCTCAACGGTCGCTTCGAGCAGATCCACATTCGCCTTCTGCAGCTCGTAGCACGCAAGCTCAGTCGCTAGATCGTCGTAGCCGTCCAGTCGCATACCTGAATGGTCCCACTTCTACCGGCGCCTGCCACAACCCAGCGTTCTGGAGTATCCGGTGGAACGCCGACCCGGTGCGCGCCTCGACAGCGAACCGTTGCGCCAGTGATCGGTAGTCGCGCTTCTTGCCGGCCAGAATGTCACGAATCAGTTTCGCCTCGGCGCGACACGCGACAGAACAGAATCGCTGGTCTCGCTTCTTCGCGTCGAACATACCGCCGCACACCACGCAGTGGAGCTGGTAATGGACAGCGAACGTGTAGCCCGGCTTGATCCCGCCACGCCAGTTCTCGCCCGCGTTGATACCCGGCTTCAGGTTCGCGAGCTGACGCGCACGCAACACCGGATCCTCAGACAACGCCATGCGTCAGATTCAACACTGCGCGCCGGGATCAACACACCCGCGCTTCCTCTCGGCTCGTGGTGGTCGGCACAATCGTCGGACGCTTCGCCGGGTACGTGCCGCCACCCTGACGCTTGACCCGCTCGGGCTGATTGTCCACTGGTGGACAATCTTTCAAGTCGTTTGCGACCTGACTCTTGCTTGCTCCGACTGCTCCGGCTATCGCCCTAAGCGAATGGCCCTGCCCGCGCAACTCGGCGACAATCTCGCGGCGCTGCTCCGGTAGAAGCTGGGCGTGCAATGGGAGAGGACAACGGCTCGGGGCGTACTGCCCCCATTGCTGAGAGCAGTGACGCAACTTTGTGCAACGGGTTGAGGTATCCGTTTCGGTTGCTGTGGAGGCTCTGACGATGCCGGGCACGCGCTTACCCATCGTCGGTCTTTTGACCGTCGCTTCCACCCTGCCAGCCCTGTGGGGGCTCGGACTATTAAGCCCAGGCGGGTGACCTGGGCTCCGGTAAAACGTCTTGCCGGGCTCACCTGCATGCCGCTGCGCGGCTGCTTGACCTCTCGGTGGGCCGCCCGGTCTCAGGCGGCGTGATACGGCTATGGCGGCGTTTGGCCGGCGCCTGCGAGGGTGAGAGCCCGGTGTTGCTCGCTGGCGCGTTTGGGGGGTTGCGCGGCGGCTACACCAGGGCCTCCTGGGCTTTGGTCGCTGGCCGGGCAAGTTGTCCTGTGCGCGCCGGTTTCCGCCCACGAACAGGCGCCGTGGGCGGTTCGTGGGCGGTTAGCTCAAAAGTCCCTGCAAACCGAATCGCTGCAAACGTTGGCGGTTTGGGCCCTCGCGGTTCGAAAAGTGCCTGCTGAGGCGCGGTTTCTGCGGCTGGCTGCGGTTTGCTGCGGGTTACGCCTGATGAATCGGGGAGACAGGATTTGAACCTGCGACCGCCCGGCCCCCAGCCGGGTGCGCTACCAGACTGCGCCACTCCCCGTGGACAGTGGCTCGATGATAGCTCCCGGGGCGCCCGGGCCATGGGAGCCGCGGCGCAGAGCATCCAGTGCGCAAATTACGATGCGTCGGGTTGTGAGCTACGTGTACGACCCGTCCGGCTTCAAGCAGGTCTTTGAGCAGCACTTCACCTACCTCGCGGGGGTCAAGCGCAACGCGCTGAGATATGGCAGTCGCCCGGCCCTGCATGACCCGGCGACCGGCAGGCGCTGGACCTACAAAGAGCTCTGGCAAGACGTGAATCTCCTGGCCAAAGGGCTGCAGGACCGCGGAATAAACAAAGGTGACGTGGTCAGCCTCGTTCTCCTGAACGGCCCCGAGTTCGCGCTGTTTTGGCTTGCCGCACAAAGGATCGGCGCGGTCGCCTCCCCCGTCAACTTCCGGCTCGCCGCGGGCGAGCTCGCGCACGTACTAACCGACAGCCGGCCGGCCGCGCTGATCTACGACTCCGAGCTGAAGCAGACCGCCGGGGACGCCCTGGCCAGGGTGGGCTCAAAGCCTACCCTGGCCGTCAGCAGCGATCAGGTCGACTCGCTGTTCGCGGCCCAAGAGCTGCAAACCCCGCTCCCGACAGACATCTACGCGGAGACCACGCGGCTCTACACCTCGGGGACCACGGGGCTGCCCAAAGGCGTATCGCTGCCCTCGATCGTCGAGGTGCTCTCAGCCCACGACGTGATCATGCACTTCCCGCTGTCCCCGGAGGACCGGACGCTGAACATGACGCCGTGGTTCCACCGCGGCGGGCTCTACTCGGGTGGCCCCAACCCGGTCTTCTACGCCGGCGCGGAAGCCGTTGCGCTGAGACAGTTCGACCCGGGCACCGTGCTGGACTGGGTCGAGGAACACGGGCTCACGTTCCTGATCGGCGCGCCGACCAACCTTCAGCTGCTGGCCGCAGAACAACAGGCGCGCCCCCGCGACCTCCAGACCCTGAACGGGATAGTGACCATGGGCGCGCCGCTCGACCGTGAGGCCTGCCTGCGCTATCAGGAGCTGCTCACACCCCGGATCTTCAACGGTTACGGCACCACCGAAGCGTTCTGGAACACGTTTCTCAGGCCCTTTGATCTGCCCGAGCACGCCGGCTCCGCGGGGCGCGCGTGCACCGACGACGACGTCGCGGTCGTGAAGGTCTTCGAGGATCGCCAGGCCAATCCGGACGAGCTCGCCAAACAGGACAACCAGGAGGTCGGCGAGGTGATCGTGCGCTCGCCGAAATCCGGCTACAGCTACGTCAACAACGACACGGAACAGCAGGCGCGCTTCCGTGACGGATGGCTCTACATCGGTGACCTGGCGACCTGGGATCAGGACGGCTACGTGACGATCGTCGGCCGCAAGGACGACATGATCATCTCGGGCGGTGAGAACGTCCACCCCACGCAGGTCGAGGCCGTGCTGAACGAACACCCGCAGGTGAACGACGCGGCCGTGGTCGGGCTTCCGGACGAGCGCTGGGGACAGCTGGTGGTCGCCTATGTGGTCTCAAGCGCGGATGCCAAAACCCTTGAGGAGCACTGCCACGGCCACCCGATGCTCGCGCACTACAAACGCCCGCGCGGCTACCGCTTCATCGACGCGCTGCCGATGACCGCGACCGGCAAGAAGCTGCACTACAAGCTGCGTGAGCAGGCTCCCAATGACGCGGCCGCGGGGCTGATCCAGCGGATCTAGGTTGTGGCCGGCGGAGCCGCCCCGGCAGCGGCCGGCTCCGGATCCGCCGTCCGGTCCACCCCGTCAGGCGCTCGCAGCGCGCGTAACAGCAGCGTCGCCAGCACCGACACGATCAGGTTGATGACCAGCGCGATCAGGCCGTGGTAGGCCTTGAAGTGCAGGCCGAAGTAATGCCAGGTGTAGACCGATCCGCCGAAGTGGTGCTGGCCCTTGGCCGGGTTCGGCACCGCGTAGGCCATCAGCGTGCCGGTCACCATGCCAGCCAGCCAGCCGGCCAGCAGCGCCCAGCTGTGGAACCAGCGCGTATAGAGCCCGAACACGATCGCGGGGAAGGTCTGGAGGATCCAGACGCCGCCCAGCAGCTGCAGGTTGATCGAGAACTGACCGGAGAGCAGCAGCACGAACACAATCGCGCCGAGCTTGACCAGCAGCGAGACCACTTTCGCGACGGTCGCCTCACGCGCCGGTGTCGCGTCGCGATCGAAGTACTCGACCCAGATGTTGCGCGTGAACAGGTTGGCGGCGGCGATCGACATGATCGCGGCGGGGACCAGCGCCCCGATCGCGATCGCGGCAAAGGCGATGCCGTCAAACCAGTGGGGCAGCTCGCGCTGGAACAGCTCGGGCACCGCGAGGTTGGAGTTGGTCACCTTCACGCCGGCCGCGATCGACATGAAGCCGAACAGCGCGATCAACCCCAGCAACAGCGAGTAGGCCGGCAGCAGCGCGAAGTTGCGCTTCAGCACGCCGGTGCTCTTGGCAGACAGCACGCCGGTGATCGCGTGCGGGTACATGAACAGGGCAAACGCCGAACCGAGCGCCAGGGTCGCGTAGGAGAGCTGTCCGCCCGACCCGGGGATCACCGCGGAACCGGCTTTGACGGCCTTCGGCGTCGAGAACTGGACCTGAGCCGCGTGAAAGATGTGGTTGAAGCCGCCGAGCTTGATCGGGATCGCTATCACGGCCACGATCACCACCGCGTAGATCAGCCCGTCCTTGACGAACGCGATCAGCGCCGGGGCGCGCAGGCCGGCCGTGTAGGTGTAGGCGGCGAGGACCGCGAAGGCCACTATCAGCGGCAGGTCCTTCTGCCAGCCGGTTCCGGCCAGGCCCATGCTTTGCAGCACGGACTGAATGCCGACGAGCTGCAGCGCGACGTAGGGCATCGTGGCGATGATCCCGGTCACCGCGATCGCCAGTGCCAGCGCCGATGAGCCATACCGCACCCGGATGAAGTCCGCGGGCGTGACGGCTCCGTGGCGCCGCGCGGCCTGCCAGAGCCGCGGCATGATGAAGAACACCAGCGGCCAGACGACGATCGTGTAGGGCACCGAGAAGAAGCCCAGCGCGCCGCTGCCGTACACCAGCGCCGGCACCGCGATGAACGTGTAGGCGGTGAACAGGTCGCCGCCCAGCAGGAACCAGGAGATGAAGGCGCCGAACCGGCGGCCCGCCAGCCCC
>JAFMRN010000158.1 GCA_017354065.1 Solirubrobacterales bacterium | reverse complement strand
TGGGCGCGCAGCAGCCCTTCCGCCGTGAATAGCGACATCTGCGTGTCGTCGGTGATCGAGCCGACGCGACCGTACGCCTCGGTCGGCCCGGTGATCCCCGCGGGCCCAAAGCGCTCACGGATGTCCTCAATCGGGTCGAACTCGACGCCGGCGCCGAGCGCGTCGCCGACCGCGCCACCGAACAACGAGCCCCGGATCCGGGGAGCAACAGCAGAGATGTTTGTCACTTACTCGGTCCCTCCATGGAGAAAACTTGCGCTCGGCGATCTTGCCAGGTCTGGGGATTTTGTGTGTTTTTCGGGCGCCACAGGGTCCCAAAGGTATTCGCGCGGGCCTTTTCGCGCTGCAAAACTGCTCGTCAAGGGGCGGTGGAGGTGCGAACCTATCGCCATGGCTCACGCATACGACGTGATCGTGGTCGGTGCCGGCCCGGCCGGCGAGGTTTGTGCCGGGCGGCTGGCCAGCGGCGGCAAACGGGTCGCGATCGTCGAATCGGACCTGATCGGCGGCGAGTGCTCCTTCTACGCCTGCATGCCCTCCAAGGCGCTGCTGCGCCCGGCCGAGGTGCTGGATGAGGTGGCTCGCGTGCCGGGCGTCCGTGCAGCCGGACTGGACGTAGCCGCCGTGCTGGCCCGGCGTGATGAGGTGGTCCACGACCTGTCCGACGCCGACCAGATCCCGTGGCTCCAGGAGCAAAGGATCGCGCTCTTCCGGGGGTCCGGCTTCATGGCCGGCCCCCGGACCGTCAACGTTGGGCAGGAGACGCTCGAGGCACGTGAGGCGATCGTGCTCGCGACCGGGTCGACCGCGCTACTGCCGCCGATCCCCGGTCTGGCCGAGGCGCAGGCGTGGACCAACCGTCAGGCGACGACGGCCAAAGTGCCGCCCGCGCACCTGGTGGTCCTGGGTGGCGGCGTGGTCGGGGTCGAGCTGGCCCAGGCCTGGCGCTCGCTCGGCTCCGAGGTCACGATCATCGAGGCGCTCGACCGCCTGGTCTCGCGCGAGGAGCCGGTCGCCTCAGCCGAGCTCGCGGCCGCGTTGGGCGAGCGCGGGATCGGGCTGAAGCTCGGCGTGAAGGCCACCGCCGTGGACGGCGCCACCGTGCACCTGGAAGACGGCACCAGCGTCAGCGGCGACCGGCTGGTGGTGGCGATCGGTCGCAAGCCGTTGAGTGGCGGTCTGGGGTTGGAGGACGTTGGGGTCAAGACCGGCCGCGGCGGTTTCATCGAGGTCGACGACAGGCTCGAGACCAGCGTCCCCGGGGTCTATGCGATCGGTGACGTCAACGGCCGGGCGCTACTGACCCACGCCGGCAAGTACCAGGCGCGGGTGCTCGCCGACGTGCTGCTCGGTAAGCAGGCCAGCGCCCGCAGTGACGGGCCGGGCACGCCGCGAGTGGTCTTCACCGATCCGCAGATCGCGGCGGCCGGAATCACCGTGGAGGCGGCCCGCGACCAGGGGTTCGAGGTCACCGTGATAGATGTTCCGACTGAGGGGAACGCCGGCGGCAGCTTCGTCGGCCGGGGCGCGACCGGGACCTCGCGGTTCGTCGTGGACGCACAGCGCGAGGTGCTGCTGGGGGTAACGCTGGTGGGGCCGGACACGACGGATTTCATCCACGCCGCGGCGATCGCGATCGTGGCCGAGGTTCCGCTGGCGACGCTCGCGCACGTGATCGCGCCGTTCCCGACCCGCACCGAGCTGTGGCTGAAGTTCATCGAGGCCTACGAAGAGAGGTGCGGGCACAGCCTGCACGCGGATCGTGGACGATCCTGAAGCACTGATGCCGTTTCTCGGCTTGGTCGGGATCGAGTTGCTCTCGGCCGAGCCGTCGCTCGTCTGCGGCCGGCTTGAGCACGCGCCGGAGCGCTGCACCGCCGGTGGCCTGATGCACGGCGGCGCGCTGATGGCGCTGGCCGACAGCTGCGGCGGCATGTGCGCGTACCTGAACCTGCCGGAGGGCGCGGTCGGCACCAGCACGATCGAGTCGAAGACGAACTTCCTGGGCGCGGTCCGGGAGGGCGCGGTCAGCGCGGTTTCCAAACCGCTGCACGTCGGCGCCAGCACGATCGTGGTGGAGACGGAGCTGTGGCGGGCGGACGGGAAGCTGGTGGGGAAGACCACCCAGACCCAAGCGGTGCTGCATGGACGTGGATGAGCTTCGCCGCCTGCGCCGGGCGCGCGACCGGATGGACCGTGAGTACGCCCAGCCGCTTGACGTCCCGGCGCTCGCGCGTACCGCGCTGATGTCGACCGCGCACTTCAGCCGGCGCTTCCGCGAGGCCTACTCGGAGACGCCGTACTCATATCTGATGACCCGCCGGATCGAGCGTGCGCAGTGGCTGCTGCGCGACAGTGACATGAGCGTCACGGAAGTGTGTTTCACGGTCGGCTGTATGAGCCTCGGTTCGTTCTCGGCGCGGTTCACGCAGCTGGTCGGTGAAAGCCCCAGTGCCTATCGCGCGCGTGACCACTCAGAGCTTGAGGTCGTGCCAGGTTGCGAGATCATGGTGCTGACACGCCCACGCAAGCAGTTTTCAAGAAGCGCCTGAGTCGGCTAGCGCTTAGCTTTCCTGTATGACCGTTTCTGTTTCCACCGTTCACATCCTCGTAGACGACTATGACAAGGCCCTCGGCTTCTACCGTGACGCGCTGGGCCTGACCGTCCGCAACGAGGTCGCCAACGGTCCGTTCAAGTGGATATCGCTGGGTGCCGAGTCACAGCCTGACGTCCAGATCGTGTTGTCCTCACCGTACGCGGGGCGCTCCCAGGCCGACGGCGACGCGATAGCCGAGCTGCTGGCGAAAGGTGAGATGCGCACGATTCACCTGCGCTCCGACGACCTTGAGGGCGTGTTTGAAAAGATCGCGGCCGCGGATTCAGCGGCGATCCTGCAGGAGCCCTCAGATCAGCCCTGGGGTGTGCGTGACGGCGCGGTTCGCGACCCGGCCGGGAACTTCATCCGGATCGAGCAACAAACTCAGTAACCGCGTCCTGGAGTTGGCGGAGACCGGGCTGCTCCAGCGGGTAGTGCCCGGCGTTCTCCAACATCACGGTCTCGACCGGCACCTTGGTGATCTTGTTGAGGACCAGCTCCGAGAGATGCAGCGGCGTCCAGCGGTCGGCGGCCGGCTGGGTGAGCAGGATCGGGCAGGCGTCGAACTGCTCGGGCTCGACGGCCGGCGTGTAGTTCATGTAGGAGGCCAGGAACCGCACCGTGACCCAGTTCGCGGCCGATGTCCGGTCCTTCATGAACACGCGCATGGCCCCCGGGTCGTTGGCCAGGGCGCTCATCTTCGAGGCCAGGCTCATCGGGTATTTGATCTGCGCCGCCGGCGTCCGTGCAAGCGGTCCCAGCAGCGGCACGCTGCGTGCCGTGAGCTTGTCATGGGCGGTCTCATCGCGGACCTGCTGGATGCGGGAGTCGAGGAAGGTCATGCCGACGATCCCCTTCAGCGTGTTTCTGGGTGCCTTGGCGGCGACGTGGTAGGTCAGCATGCCGCCGGCCGACAGGCCATAGAGCACGATCGGGCGGTCGTCGCGCTGCTGCTCGGCGGCCAGGAAGTCGACCACCAGATCCACCCAGTCGTCGTAGCTGGGGTTGGTGCCGGCCTGCACCTGCGTGAGGCCGTACCCCAGGTTGTCCAGGGCGACGGTCTCATAGCCCCGCTCGGCCAGCGGTGCGCCGAGGATCAGCATCATCTGGCGGCCGTTGGTGCCGACGCCGTGGTGCAACAAGACCTTGGCCTTAGCCTCGGGGCGCCGGTAACGGTCAAGGTGGACACGGTGCCCGCGCCAGTCCCAGAACTCCTCTTCCGGGGCCGACTCAGGTGTCAGGCGCAGCTCCTCAGGCAGGAACTTTTGGAGGTCCTGCCAGGCTTGTTGGTCGCGGTAGTAGGTCACGGTGTCAAGGTACACCTCCAGAGGTCCTAACAAAATGGGAACGAGGCCGGGGTGGTTCTGGACCAAGCTGGGCAAGCACGTTGCCTAAGCCCGGGCAATGGCGACGGGCGCCGATCCAGCGCCGTGTCCAGGGCCGCATCCGGACCGTTCAGCTTTTCGTTAGGCCCTCTTGGCCGTGATGTGTTATCTGCAATCCACTCGCGTCAGTTGACGGCTTCAGCCAGCGCTCCGGGTCGGCCTCAAAGGTGTGCAGGCAGTGGGTGGAACAGAAGTAGTAGGTCTGGCCGGCGTGCCGGGTTTTGCCGGCGGCCTTGGCGCGGTCGACCTTCATCTGGCAGACCGGATCGGTCGCGCCGCGGCGGGCGGTGAGCGTGAACAGTGCTGCGAAGATCACCAGGCCGAGCACGTTCAGTACCAGCTTGTAATCGATGCGGACCGCGCTGAAGATGTCCGCGCGGGACGGACGCGCGCCTGCAGGGGACAGGCCGGTGAGGTGGAACAGCGCCGCGATCACCAGCGCGGCCAGCGCCATGGTCACGAACATCAGCGCGGTGATCCTCAGCGCGTAGCCGGCTCCGTAGTACTTGCGGTAGATCGCAAGGATCGGCAGCACGATCAGGTCGGCGAACAGGAACGCGAGGACGCCCGCGAAGCTGATCCCGCCCGACCACAGGACGGCGGCGAGCGGCACGTTGCCGACTGAGCAGACGAAGCTCGCCACCGCGATCAGCGGCCCGACTATCACGTTCTCAATCGCAGGCAGTGGGGCCGGCGCGTGGCGGATGAACAGCGACTCGAAGAACCCGTTCCCGAACTGCGCGATGAAGCCGGCGAGCAGGAAGCCGACAGCGATCTCCTTCCACAGCATCTGCCAGTCGCCACGGAAGTTGTGAGCGACATCAGACCAGGCGGCGCTGGAGGTCAGTCGCTCGCGCAAGGGGAGCTGCTCGCCGGCCATGTGGTGCTGGTGGCCGGTGTCGGCCGCGGCCGCGTGCTCGCGCGCTTGCTGCTCCGCGGCGCGGCTTACGAACAGCCTGAGCGCGAGGGACATCAGCACGATCATCACCGCTCCGCCGAGGAACTCCGCCAGCGTGAAGCGCCAGCCGATCAGCACCCACAGCACCAGCCCGAGCTCCCACACGAGGTTCGTGGAGGCGAACTGGAAGGCCAGCGCGCTGGAAGCCGACGCGCCCTTCTGGAACAGCGACTTGGCGATCGCGGTTGCCGCATAGGAGCAGGAGGAGGACGCGGCGCCAAGCGCCGTGGCCAGGGCTACGGGCTTTGGGCCCGAGCCCTGCAGGGCCGTTTCGATCCGCTCGCGCGGCACCCACGCCTGCACGATCGCGGAGATCAGGAAGCCGAACGCCAGTGCCCAGAACACCGTCCAGAACATCAGGAACGAGTCACGGACTCCGTGCCAGATCACGTCGAGAACATCCACGGGCTGGACCATAACAGGGTGGTACCCGTAGGGGGTAGGGGTAGTGGTACGATGGCGGTATGGCCAATCCGCCGCGCGGCTACAGCGCCACCAAGGACCAGCTGCTCGGCCGGCTGAAGCGGATCGAGGGTCAGATCCGCGGAATCGAGGGGATGGTTGAGGACGACCGCTACTGCATAGACGTCCTGACCCAGATCAGCGCGGCCCAGGCCGCGCTGGACAAGGTCGCGCTCGGGTTGCTCGACGGCCACGCCCACACCTGTGTGGTCGGCGCCGACCCGGAGTCACAGGGCGAGCGGACCGAAGAGATGATGGCCGCGATCCGGCGGCTGCTCAGGCGGGGTTAAGTGGGAGGGCTCGCAGCCGCTCACGCCTGTCCTCGAGCAGGGCGGTCATCCGCTCGGATGTCGTTGAGACGATCTCCGGCGGCGCGGTCTCCGGGCGGCCGCTGTCGAACGGCGGATCGGGCGCGTACTCCAGGTGCAACTGGACCTCCTGGGCGCTGCGCTGATCGCACAACTCGGCGATCACGGTCAGCGCGAAGTCGATCCCCGCCGTAATCCCGCCGCCGGTGATCACGTTCCCGTCCCTGACCACCCTGCCGGGGTCCGGGATCGCGCCCA
>JAFMRN010000157.1 GCA_017354065.1 Solirubrobacterales bacterium | reverse complement strand
CGTTCAAGGGACGCGAGTGGGTCACCGAGCTCGTGGACCAGCTGGAGTCACTGCACCAGCTGCGCCACTGCGGCCGGCGCCTGACCCGCCGCGAGCACCCCTCCGCCTACGGGCAGATGGGCCGCTGCCTGTCCCCGTGCCTGGGCGACCTCGACCCGAACCTGTACCGCCAAAGGCTGGACCAGGCGCTGGCGCCGTTCCTCGGCGGCGGTGACGCACGCTCCCAGCTGATCGCCGCGATTGACGAGCGCATGCGCGCAGCGGCCGCCGCCCAGCAGTATGAGCGCGCCGCGGCCCTGCGCCGGCGCCGTGCCCGTTGCGTGGCGATCCTCGCCAACCTGGACGGCGCCCTGCACGCCGCTCACGCCCGGCCGGCGCTGATCCTGGCTCCACACCCCGTCACGCATGCGCGGTTTGACGCCTTCTGGTGGGCCGGCGGCCGCCTCTGGGACTGGGGCGAGCTGCCGCCAGACCCAAGCGAGGTCCAACAACGCACCGACGCCGTGATCGCCCGCGCCGGGCGCCGGGCTGAAACCGGGGCGTACATCCCGCCTGGCGAGCTGGATGAGCTGCAGATCCTGACCGCGTACCTGGCCTCGCACCCGGAGCTGCCCAAGCTCCCGCTCGACCCTCAGCCGGCGCCCGCGCGCCTGGCCGCGTTCCTGGATCAGGTGAAGGGCAGCTCCACGACCTCTGCCGCGACGCCGGAGCCGCTGTCCAGCCGCGCGCCGACCGGCGCGTTACGGCGCACCAGGGCGAGACCCACGGGCCCGAAGCGCGGGGAGTCGGCGACGCTGGAGAGGGCCGCGACCACCCGCTCCTCGTAGCTGAATTCGGTTCCCGCCGGGGCCGGCTCGGATAGCTTCAGCCCGCACAGCCGGCGGTTCGGCTTGCCCCGGTAGTACAGCCGCGCGACGGTCTCCTGGCCGACGTAGCAGCCCTTGGTGAAGGACACCGCGCGCTCGTTCAGGCCGGCCTCCTGGGGGATCACGCTGTCATCCAGGTCGACCCCGTAGCGCGGGCGGCCGCGCTCGACGCGCAGCGTCTCAGCGCTCTGCTCCGACACCGGAACGGCACCGGCGTCTGCCAGCCCCTGGGACAGAGCGCCGACCTCACCGGTCGGCGCGAACAGATCAAGTCCGAGGTCGGTGCGGACCACGCCGTTTACGTGGTCGTGCTCGGCCGGGCCCGGGACGCTGAACCCCGCTTTCCGTGCGAGGGCATCGGCCTCAGGCCCGATCAGCGACAGCTGGCCGTACTCCAGCGTGCGCTTGTGCAGCGTCACGTCGTAGCCGACGCTGAAGCGCCGGATCGCGTTGAACAGCTCCTGCAGCCCCGCGCGCTCGGTGTCGAGCAACAGCGCGTCACCGGTGTCGAGCACGCGCAGGTCGGCGAGCATCTTGCCCTTGTTGGTCAGCAGCGCCGCGTAGGCGCCGTGGCCGGGCGTCAGCTGGGTGATGTCCTGGGTGACCTGGCCGTTGAGGAACTCCTTGGCGTCGGCGCCGGTCAGCGCCAGCTTGCCGCGCTCGGAGCGGTCGACCAGTCCGCAGGTCTGGGTCAGAGCTTCGTATTCGGACGGCACTTCATAAAAGATAGTGACTACCCGAGGAACCGGTTCGTGAAGTCTGCGCGCACGTTCGGCAGCCGCGAAACCAGGTGATGGGCGAGCTCCCAGCCGGCCCAGCGCTTCAGCACCGCGGTGTCGAAGGACCCGGCCGGACCGCGTGTCCGGAACGCGGGCAGCTCGCCCTTGAGCTGCGCGGACACCGTGCTGGGAGACAGGCCGCCGGCGCCTGCCTCCAGCGCCTTGGCGCCCTCCGCGGGGTTCGCGAGCACGCGCTGATAGCCCTGTGACAGCGCGCGCACGACGCTGCGCACAACCCCCGGCCGCGCCGCGATCTCGGATTCGGGAGCGGCCAGCACCAGCTCGGGGTAGGGGGGCGCGCCGTACTTCTCGACGCGGAACACGTGGAAGCCGCGCTGGGCCAGCTGTTGACCTTCGTCGTTCCAGAACGCGGTCGCGCCCTGGACGCGTTTGGCCAACAGGTCGGGGACCGCGTTGTAGCCGATGTTCAGCGTCTTCACGGACTTGGGATTGGCGCCCGAGCCGGCCACGATCGAGTTCAGCACGGCGGTGTCGGACGGGTCGCCGGAGATGCCCACCGTCTGGCCCGCGAGCTGCCTGGGCGAGCTGATCTGCGGCGCGGCCAGCACCGACGCCAGCGGCCGCTGGACGACCGCCATCAGGCCGACGAGGTGCTTGCCCTGCTGGTCGGCGATCGCGAGGTCGTGGATGTCGAGCACCGCGAAGTTGACCTTCTTCGTGACGAGCAGCTTGACGGCATCGGTCGCCTGGCCGGGCACGATCGCGCGGAACGGCGCGCCGTGGCTGATCGCGTCGTAGATCCCGGCATGGATCGCATTCGGCGTGAAGTCGAGTACCAGCGAGCTTTTGGCGCCGGTTGTGGCTTTGGGCCCACAACCGGCCAGAAGCGTTGCGGACAGGACGGTCAGGAACGCGGCGAGTCGGCGCATCGGCGGGCCAGCATAGGTGCTCCCTAAACTCTCGTGCGTCGTGCGACGTCGTGTCACCTTCAGCCGGAACCTGACGCTGTCCCTGTCCCGGACGTGCCAGTGCTATTGCAAGTACTGCGCCTTCGCCACGCACCAGACGCACCTGCAGGAGCCCGATGAGGTCCTGGGGCTGTTGGACAACGCGGTCAAGCGCCACCGCGTGAAGGAGCTGCTGGTGCTGACCGGGGAGAAGCCCGAGGTCAACCCCGGCGTCAAGGCGAAGCTTGAGGGGCTCGGCTTCAAGGATTTCACCGCTTACGTCGTCTGGGTGTGTTCCGAGGCGCTGAAGCGCGGCCTGTTGCCCCACACCAACCTCGGCGTGCTGAGCCGTGAGGACCTGGCGGCACTACGTGAGGTGACCGCCTCCCAGGGGCTGATGCTGGAGTCGATCAACCCTGATCTGGTGGCCCACCAGGGATCGCCGACTAAGCACCCGGCCAAGCGCCTGGAGACGATCCGCGCGGCCGGCGAGCTGAAGATCCCCTTCACCAGCGGGATCCTGGTCGGGATCGGCGAGTCCAAGGCCGACCGGATCGGCGCGCTGGAGGCGCTCGCCGCCGTGCAGGCCGAGTACGGCCACATCCAAGAGCTGATCATCCAGAACTTCGTGCCCCATGACTCCTACTATGGCCAGGAGCCGGCCGAGATCGCGACCGACGCGGCGGCCGAGTACTGGCGCACCGGGGTCGGACACGCGCCCTCCAAGGCGCTGCCTAAGTGGGCGACGCCGGTCTCGATCGAGGAGATCAAGGAGCTGATCGCCGCCACCTCCGAGCTGCTGCCGGGCGTCGGGATCCAGATCCCGCCGAACCTGTCGGACTGGTGGCCTGAATTGGTCGCCGCCGGCGCCACCGACCTCGGCGGCCTGTCCGCCAACGGCGATCACATCAGCCCCGAGCATCCGTTCCCGTCACCCGCGCAGGTCCGCAAGCGCCTGGCCCAAGACGGCTACGCGCTGTCGGAGCGGCTCTGCGTGTACCCCGAGTTCATAGACCCCGAGTGGCTCGACCAGAGCGTGATGGACACGATCCGGACCGACTACTGGAGCTTCATCCCGCGGCGCGGTTCGGGCCGGCGCGGCGAGCTGAACATCGCGCCGGACACCGCCGGCCGCGCGATCGACAAGGCGCTGGCCGACCAGCCGCTGGAGGCCGAGGAGCTGACGGCGCTGTTCGCCGAGCGCCGGCCCGAGGTGATCGAGGACATCCGCCAGGCCGCAGACCAGCTGCGCCGGGAGGTGGCGGGGGACACCGTGACCTTCGTCGTGAACCGCAACATCAACGTCTCCAACGTCTGCACCGTCGGCTGCGCGTTCTGCGGGTTCGGGCAGGGACGGCGCTCGCCTGAGGCCTATGAGCACTCGGAGGCGGATTTCGCGGCGCGGATCGCGGACGCCGTGGAGTTCGGCGCGACCGAGCTGTGCATCCAGTCGGGGATCCACCCTGACTGGGGCCTCGAGGACTATGAGAAGTGGCTGCGCTTTGCCAAGTCAGAGGCGCCGGCGCTGCACCTGCACGCCTACAGTCCGATGGAGGTCGCCCACATGGTCGACGTCTCCGGGCTAGCGCCGGTGACGGTGTTCGAGCGCCTGCGTGAGGCCGGGCTCGGCTCCACGCCGGGCACCGCGGCCGAGGTGCTCGATGACGGCGTGCGCCAGCGGATCTCCCCGAACAAGCTGCCCGTGGCGCGCTGGATCGAGATGATCGAGGCCTCCCACGCGGCCGGCCTGCGCTCCACCGCGACGGTGATGTTCGGCCACATCGAGGAGCCTTGGGAGCTGGCCGAGCACATGCGGGTGGTGCGTGGGTTGCAGGCCCGTACCGGCGGCTTCACGGAGTTCGTGCCGCTGTCCTTCATCCCGTTCCAGACGCTGCTGGGTCGCAGCCACGGGATCGAGGAGATCTCGATGGAGGAGAACCTGAAGCACACCGCCGTGTTCCGTCTGGCGCTGGGCCACAGCGTCCCGAACCTGCAGGCCAGCTGGGTCAAGATGGGCCTGGAGGGCGCGACTGAGTCGCTGCGCTGGGGGGTCAACGATCTGGGCGGCACGCTGATGGAAGAGTCGATCTCCCGCATGGCCGGCTCCTACCACGGGGTCAAGCTCGATCCCGAGGATCTGGTCGCCGCCGCCCATCAGGCGGGACGGCCGGCGGCCGAGCGCAGCACCCTGTATGCGATCCGTCGGCAATACGAGTTGCCGACACGGGTGTGAACCACACCCCGGCACTGTTCGCCGGCGTCGAGCCGCTCGAGGTGTTCGTCGAGCTGCTCGCCGAACTTGACGCCGAGACAACCTCCACGCAGTTCTATGACCGCATCTGTGAGGCGATCTGCCGCCTGACGACGATGCAGCGTGCCGCGATCTTCATGTCGGAGGGCCGCGGCCACCGGGTCCGGGCGGTCGGCGCGCACGGAACCTCGTTCGGCGAGCTGACCGCGCTGCGACCGTCGCTGTGGACGGTGCCGATCGCCCAGCGCGCGCTGATCGATGATGAGGTGGTGGTCGCCCCGGCCTCTGAGGCCGTCCCGGCCGAGTATGTGCAGCAGTTGGGGATCACGACGATGGTCTGCACGCCGCTGTCAGCCGCGGGACGCCGCTACGGCGTGATCTGCGCGGACCGCGGCGGCAACCAGTTCGAGCTGTCAGACGGCGAGCGCCACCTGCTCTGGACACTCGGCAAGACCGCGGCGCTGGTGGCGACCGCGCGGATCACCACCAGGGAGCAGGAGCAGGCGCGGCGCCTGGAGGAGCGCCTGGACCTGGCGCGCGAGATCCATGAGCGCGTGATCCAGCGCCTGTTCGGTGTCTCGCTGGTGCTGGGCGCCCAGGAATCGAACGAGGCGACCAACCGCGCACTGGCCGAGCTGCAGGGGGCGCTGGGTGAGCTGCGCGCGGCGCTGGAGCGGCCGCTGGCGGTCCACGCCGCTGACACGCGCCCGTCGCTGGCGGCGGAGCTGGAGCGGCTCGGAAGCGTCGGTGTGCTGTCCGGCGCGGAGCTGTCCGTCGACTGGCCAGAGGGGGCGGTCGTTCCGGCCCAGTGCGAGCAGACCGCCCAGGATTTCCTGGCCGAGGCGCTGCGCAACGCGACCAAGCACTCCGACCCCGAGCACATCCAGGTAGTCGTCTCAGAGGGCGCTGACACGTTCGCGCTGGAGGTCCGCAACGACGGCCTGTCCAGCGGCCCGCGCGGCAAGGGGATGGGCCTGCGGCTGGCGGCCTTTGAGGCGCTGCAGCACGGCGGCAGCGTCGAATACGGCGAGTGTGAGGAGCAATGGTGGCGAGCGCGCCTAGTGCTACCCGTCTGAGGATCCTGGTCGTGGACGACCATGACGTCGTCCACTGGGGGATGCGCACGCTGCTCGGCTCCCAGCCGTGGGTGGAGCGCTGCCTGGGGGCCC
>JAFMRN010000156.1 GCA_017354065.1 Solirubrobacterales bacterium | reverse complement strand
GCTGCCCAGGGCCAGCAGATCATGGTCGCCTCCGGTGACACCGGCGCGCTGGGCTGCAGCGGCTCGGGCCGGCCTCAGGCCGACAGCATCAGCTCTGAATCTGAAGCGGCCCCGCCGTGGATCACCGGCGTCGGCGGTACGGACCTGAGCCAGGCGTCCACGACCCCCGGCTCCAAGGTCCACCGTGAGGTCGCCTGGAACGACGGGTCCGGGTCCGGGGCCGGTGGCCAGAGCGTCGCCTGGGCGATGCCCGCATGGCAGCGCCAGTACCTGAAGGCCAGCAAGGTCGCGCCCAAGGGCGCCGCCGACCCATGTCACGTGTCACGCGCGCTGGGCTGTCGCATGGAGCCGGACATCGCGCTGGACGCCGACGGTGAGGAGGGCGGCGCCGAGGCGGCCCAGATGCTCGCACCGCCGGGCCCGAACCCACCGGACTTCCGCAACGTCCACGACGTCGGCTCGCCGGGCTATGCGGACTATTGCGCCACTCCCAACTGCGGCGGTTCCGGCTGGGAGCCGGTCGGCGGCACCAGCGCGGCCGCGCCGTTGGCCGCGTCCGCGGCGGTGCTCTGGGATCAGGAGGCGCGCAGCCAGGGCCTGAAGTCGATCGGTTTCCTGAACCCGGCGCTGTATCAGCTCGCTTCAGATCCGAGCACCTACGCGCGGGACTTCCACGACGTCACCGCCGGTTCCAACAACGTTCACTACGACACCAAGGACTGCCCGCGCGGCTGTAACCCCCACGGCCTTTACCAGGCCGGCCGCGGCTATGACATGGCCACCGGGCTCGGCTCCTTCGACGTAACCGCGTTGGGCAACGACCTGGTCAAGAACGCGCGTGGGCTGGATCTCAGCCCCAACACCCAGACGCTGTATGGCTACAGCAACGGTGGCCCGGCCACCAGTCGCGCCGTGTCCGTCACCGGCGGTTCCGCCGGGGCCGGCTACAGCGCGCACAGCGACGCCAAATGGCTGCAGGTGCGCGGCGGCAAAGTTGACGGACGCCTGCACTGGCGTGCGGACCCGCGCGGCTTGAAGCCGGGCAACTACACCGGCCACATCAGCGTGAAGTCCGGTGCCAGCTCAGCGACGCTGACAGTCCACTACCAGGTCACGCCCAAGGCACGGATCAGCCTGCTCAGCCACAGCCTGCACTTCGCCGAGAAGGCGATCGGCGGCAAGACCTGCACGCCGGTCTGGGGTGATGAGCTCCAGAGCACGTCGAAGTCGATGATCACGATCGCGCAGAAGTCCGGGCGCCCGTCCAAGCAGGCGCTGCTGGCGATGACCCGTCAGGCGCTGCGGGTCGCCAACCGCGGTGCGCGCGGCAGCGTGTTGCACCTGGCGATCGATCAGATCAGCCAGGGCTGGCTTGTCAACGATGAGGCGCCGCCGCACAAGAAACGACAGGACGTGCCCGGCCAGCCGCTGGTGCCCTCAGTCGTCTCGGTGCCCGGCGGCGGTCAGGCCAGCGTGCCGCTGGCCTCGGTCGCGAACGGCAACCTGGAAGTGGAAGAAGCGCCGATGCCACCCGGCACGTACACGGCGAAGCTGCGCGTGCGTGACCTCGCGAACCCGTCCTCGGTCGCTTATGTGAAAGCCACGCTGGTGCTGGGCAACGGCAAGGGCACGCCGGAGATCGGGAGCGCGCCGCTGAAGCTGGCCGCGCGCGCCGACACGACCCGCCACAGCCAACTGGTACTGACGGACCCCCACGCGAGCTGTGCCTACCAGTTCAGCGCTGCGGGCAACGCCGGCTGGGTGACCGTGGGCAACAGCCTGACTGATGGCACTGTCGGCGTGCACAGTCACGTGCGCGTGCCGATCAGCATCAACACCCGGGGGATGAAGCCCGGGGTACACCACAGCTCGATCACCGTTCAGTCGGTGAACGCCGGGAACGGCGGGGTCCGGGTCCCCGTCAGCGTCAGGGTGTTGCCGGCGAAGCGCTGATTCGTGCGGGGTTAGACAGCCAATCTTCGTGTCTCGGGTGTTTATACGGTAGCGTACGCGTAGTTTCGTCAGTCGATTTACGTGGAGCCTTAAGGACGTGGCGCCCCCCACCGGAACCGATCAGCCTGGGACAGCTACACGATGGAGCAGTCTCGGCACATCAGACGCCGCGGAGCCCCGCGCTGCGGGCGCTGAGGCCACGCGGGCGGCACTGGCCGGACGTGAGGCCGTGCTGTTGGTGGTGTTCGCCGGCGAGGCGCTGGCCGCGAGCGAGGTTCTGGCGGGTGTGAACGCGGAGGCCGGCGGGGCGGCCGTTGTCGGTTGCGGCGCTGACCGGGTCATCGCCAACTCCCGCGTTGCGGGCGATCATGTGGCGGTCCTCGCACTCGGCGGTCAGGGCTTCAAGGCCGTGACCGCCGCCGCCGCGGGACGGGAACAGCCGCGAACCGCTGGTGAGACCGTCGCGAGCCAGATGGCCGCGTCGCTCGGCGCCGATCCGTCGCTGGCGATCGTGTTCACGGCGGCCTTGACCGGGGACCAGAACGAGGTGGTGCGCGGGCTCTACAGCGTGCTGGGCGGCGGCGTGACCCTGGTCGGAGGTGCCACGGGGGACTTTCCGATCAGCGAACCGACGGTCCAGTTCTCCGGGGCCGAGGCGGTAATGGACTCCGTGGCGGGCGCACTGGTCGCGAGCGACGGTCCCGTCGGAGTGGGGGTTGCACACGGCTGTCGTGCCGTCGGCGACCCGCTGGTGGTGACCCGCAGTGACGGCGTGCACGTGTATGAGCTGGACGGCAGGCCGGCGCTGGACGTGTACGCCGATATGTTCGAGATCGGGCCGGATGTGCTGAGCGACCCCGACCGGTTCCGTCAGCACGGGATCACGCACCCGCTGGTGTTGAACAGCCGGCGCGGCCTGACCCAGCCCCGTGCGGTGGCGGCGCCGCTCCCGGACGTGCGCGGGATCCGCTGTATAGCCGATGTTCCCCAAAGCGCGTTGGTGTGGGCCGGTCAGCCCAGCCACGCTGAGAGCCTTGCGGCCACCGAGGAAGCGTGCAAGCAGGCGATCGATGGGCTCGCGGGGCGGCCACTGCAGGCGCTGCTGGTGTTCGACTGCATCGGTCGCAGCGTGTTTCTCGGCCCCGAGGCGTCCGCTACCGAGATCGAGATCTTCCAGCGGGTCGCGGCGGGCGCGCCGGTGACCGGCTTCTACACCTTCGGCGAGATCGCCCGGATCCGCGGCATCAGCGGCTTCCACAACGAGGCGGTGGTGGTAGTTGCCATCGGGTGACACCACCCCCGCAACTGGCCTGGATCCCAGTGCCTTTGCGGGACAGCAGCTGGCCGAGTTCATGAGCTTCGTGACCGGCCAGCCGGATCCGGAGCTCGCGATCCGCCGTGGGGTGGAGCGCGCCGCCGAGGTGATAGAGGCGGAGGTTGCGTGCATCTTCCGCGCGGGCGTGGAGCCTGTGACCATCGGTTTTCCGGCCAACAGCAGCCCTGCTCTGGCCGCTCGCCTGGCCGGGGTTGAGCGTGGCTCCGTGCAGCTTCCCGGACTTGGTGACTGCGCCGTCACCCGCGAGCCGCTGGGCGAGGACCGGCGTGAGTGGCTCGTGGTCGCGCGAATGGGAACCGCTGACTTCTCACTCGCGGACCAGGACCTGCTGCGCGGGATGGCGCGCGCGATCGGGCTGGCCCGTGACATGCTCGCGCGCCGGCGGCTGCTGGAGTGCCTCTCAGAGATCCAGCGCCGGATCGCGCGGCGTGACGTGATCGATGAGATCGTGCGGCTGATCGTCGACGGGGGCACCGAGCTGACCGGCTCTGACATGGTCCTGCTGCTCCAGGCCGAGGAGGACGGCCAGGGCCCGCCCCGCGTGCGTGCGTCGACCGGTCTGCGCCTGGACGCGCTCGCATCCCTTGAGAGCGGAGGACAGGTCGCTCGCATGACCGACCGTGCCCAACGCGACAGCCGCATGGTCGTGATCGAGGATTACCAGACCGAGCTCACCGGTGCACCCGAGCTGAAGGCCGAAGGCATCCGTTCCCTGGTTGCGGTGCCCGTCCGTGCCGACGACTCAGTCAGCGCCGTGCTGCTGGCCGGAACCCGTGCCGCTGAGCGCCGCTACAGCGACTCCGAGCTGGACGCGCTGCGCACCTTTGCCGAGCACGCCGGCATGGCGCTGGCGGACGCGGAGCTGGTGGCCGACACGCGGTTCCGCTCACTGCATGACGCCCTGACCGGCCTGCCGAACCGGACCTACCTGGCGGAGCGCTTGGACAAGGTACGCGCCGGCGGCGTCTCCGTGTTGTTCATCGACCTTGACGGCTTCAAGCGGATCAACGACTCGCTGGGGCACGGCACCGGGGACCAGCTGCTGGTCGCCGCCGCCCAGCGCATCACCCAGTGCGTGCGCGCCGAAGATACGGCGGCGCGGCTCGGCGGCGACGAGTTCGCGGTGCTGATTGAAACCAGCGACGAACGCGTCGGCCAGCGCGTGGCACGGCACATCCTGGCCGAGTTCGAGCGTCCGTTCCCAATCGCCGGCCGTGACCTGGTGGTGCGGGCGAGCGTCGGCCTGGCCGTCAGTCAATGTCCGGACGACGATCCACTGGCCGACAGCGATCTGGCGATGTATGAGGCCAAGAGCGCTGGCGGCGGGCAGCTGTCGGCGTTCGCGCCGACGATGCGCAAACGCGCGCAGCAGCGTCTGGACATGGAGACCCAGCTGCCCCTGGCCGCTGCCAACGGGGAGCTGTTTCTCGAGTACCAGCCGATCCGTGACCTGCGGACCGGGTCGGTCGTGATGGCCGAGGCGCTGATCCGCTGGGCTCACCCCGAGCGCGGGCGGCTGGCGCCGAGCGATTTCCTCCCGGCGGTGGAGGGCACCAATCAGATCACGACGCTGCGGCGCTGGGTGCTGGAGACGGCCTGTCGTCAGGTGGTCGCCTGGCAGGAGCGGGCGCCGGGGCTCAGCCCCCGCGTGACCGTCAACCTGTCCGCCGTGGAGCTGCATTCCTTCGATGTGGTTGATGCGGTCGCCTCCACGCTGGGAGCGACCGGCCTGCCAGCCGGGCAGCTCGTCCTGGAACTGACCGAGACCGCCCTGGCCGAGAGCCTTGAGCGGGCCGCGGACAGCCTGACCGCGCTGCGCTCCCTCGGGGTGCTGCTGGCGATCGATGACTTCGGCACCGGCTACTGCTCGCTGCAGTACCTGAAGCAGTTTCCGATCGACTATCTGAAGGTCGCTGAGACGTTCATCGCGGACCTCAGCGGGCCCAGCCCGGACCTGCGGATGTTCCGGGCGATAGCCGGGCTCGGCGCCAGCTGGGGGATCGAGGTGGTGGCCGAGGGCATCGAGCAGGAGAGCCAGCTCTCACTGCTGCGTGAGCTGGGTTGTGAATACGGCCAGGGCTTCATGCTGGGCCGGCCGATGCACGCTGACGCGCTGGCGCGATCGCTGTCGGCCAGGGCGGAGATAGTCCGGACTTGAGCGCACTACTCTGTCCCATCGCGTGACAGACCAGGCCCATATCCGGAACTTCAGCATCATCGCCCACATCGACCACGGCAAGTCGACGTTGGCCGATCGCATCCTGGAGCTGACCGACACCGTCGACCCACGGCTGATGAAGTCCCAGCTGCTGGACAGCATGGAGCTGGAGCGCGAGCGCGGGATCACGATCAAGTCCCAGGCGGTGCGGGTCTCCTACACGTCAAAGCGCGACGGGGAGACCTACCAGTTTCACCTGATCGACACGCCCGGCCACGTCGACTTCACCTACGAGGTGTCACGCAGCCTGGCCGCGTGTGAGGGTGCGCTGCTGGTTGTCGACGCGTCCCAGGGGGTCGAGGCGCAGACCGTGGCCAACACCTACCTGGCGATCGAGGGCGGTCTGGAACTGATCCCCTGTTTGAACAAGGTCGATCTGCCGGGCGCGGAGCCGGAGCGGGTCGCGGCCGAGATCAGCGAGCTGATCGGCGAGCCTGATGATGATGTCAAGCGGATCTCCGCCAAGACCGGGGTCGGGGTGACCGAAGTCC
>JAFMRN010000372.1 GCA_017354065.1 Solirubrobacterales bacterium | reverse complement strand
GGAGGCCTACGAGCTGGCCGACGCCGCCAACCAGCGCGACGACGCCAAGCTCCGGGATGAGCTCGGTGACGTGCTCTTCCAGGTCCATTTCCTGTCGCTGCTGCTGGAGGAACGCGGTCAGGGGGACCTGGCCACCGTCGCCGGTCAGGTCACCGACAAGCTGATCCGCCGTCACCCGCACGTCTTTGACGACGCGGAGGTGCAGACCGCCGGTGAGGTCCTGGCCAACTGGGATGCGATCAAGGCGACCGAGCCCGGGCGCGAGCCCGGCGTCTTCGGTGAGGTGCCGGAGAACCTGCCCGGCCCGCTGTATGCGCGCAAGATCCAGCGCCGCGCCGCGTCGAGCGGCTTTGACTTCGACGGTGTTGAGGCACCGCTGCAGTCGGTCCGTGACGAGCTGGATGAGCTGGTCGCCGCCGAGGGCGAAGCTGAGCGCTTCCACGAGCTCGGTGATGTGCTGTTCGCGGCCGTCAACGTCGCGCGCAAACTGAAGCTCGACCCGGAGCTGGCACTGCGCGCGTCCGCTGAGCGGTTCCGCTCCCGGGTGCAGGCGGGCGTCGATCTCGCCGCATCAGAGGGGCAGACCTGGAACGATCTAAATACCGATCAGCAGCTCGCGTTCTATGCGCGGGCGCGGCTGATCGGCGAGGACCCGGACGCCGTCGGGCGCGAGTCCCGTTGACGACCACAAGGAGACCCACCCACCGATGAGCCAGATCGAGCACGTACATGCCCGCCAGATCCTCGACAGCCGGGGCAACCCAACCGTCGAGGTGGAGCTCAGCGTCCAGTCGGGCGCATGGGGGCGGGCTGCCGTTCCCTCGGGCGCGTCGACCGGCGAGTTTGAGGCGACCGAGCTGCGCGACGGTACCACCGACTACCTCGGCAAGGGTGTGCGCAACGCGGTCGACAACGTCAACGGCGAGATCGCCACGGCGATCCGGGGGATGGACGCCGCTGCGCAGCGCGCGCTGGACCGCACCCTGATCAGCCTTGACGGGACGCACAACAAGGCGCGGCTGGGGGCCAACGCGATCCTGGCCGTGTCGCTGGCCGCCGCCCACGCCTCAGCCGCGGAGGAGCGGCTGCCGCTGTGGCGCTACCTCGGCGGGGAGGACGCCCACATCCTGCCCGTGCCGATGATGAACGTGCTCAACGGCGGCGCGCACGCCGACAACTCGGTCGACTTCCAGGAGTTCATGATCGTGCCCGCGGGCGCCCCGACCTTCGCTGAGGGCCTGCGCGTCGGCACCGAGGTGTTCCACGCCCTGAAGCAGACCCTGAAGCAGCGCAAGCTCGGGACCACCGTCGGTGATGAGGGCGGCTTCGCTCCCGACCTGAACTCCAACGAGGAGGCGCTTGAGGTGCTGATGGAAGGGATCCGCGCCGCCGGTTATGTGCCCGGTGAGCAGGTCTTCATCGCGCTTGATCCGGCCACCTCCGAGATCTATGACAACGGCGCCTACGTGCTTCAGCACGAGCGCCGCGCGCTGTCAGCTGATGAGATGGCCGGCTACTGGGCCGAGCTGGCGGCGCGCTTCCCGATCGTCTCGATCGAGGACGGCATGTCAGAGGAGGACTGGACCGGCTGGGGCAAGCTGACCGACCGTCTGGGTGACAAGGTCCAGCTCGTCGGGGATGACCTGTTCGTCACCAACACCGACCGGCTGAAGCGCGGCATTGACTCCGGGGTCGGCAACTCGATCCTGATCAAGGTCAACCAGATCGGCACCCTGTCAGAGACGCTTGAGGCGATCCGCATGGCGCGCGCGGCCGGCTACACCGCCGTCATGTCCCACCGCTCCGGTGAGACCGAGGACACGACGATCGCGGACCTGGCGGTGGCTACCGGCTGTGGTCAGATCAAGACCGGCGCGCCGTCCCGGACCGATAGGGTCGCCAAGTACAACCAGCTGCTCCGGATCGAGGAAGTACTCGGCTCCAACGCGTCCTACCCGGGTGCCAGCGTCTTCCGGTTCTAGTTCTCTGCAGGCGGTGTCCCAGCTTGGAGGAATGCGCCTAGACCGCGCGAACCACGCAGGTAATGCCGCCTGCTCGTACCGCTACCGCCCCAACACGACACACCGCACGACCCGCCAGCGCCCGCA
>JAFMRN010000155.1 GCA_017354065.1 Solirubrobacterales bacterium | reverse complement strand
ATCACAACTCCCGAATCAGCGAGGTCCGGATCGGGTGTATCGATCCCCACCAGCTGTGTCAGGTCGTCGAGCCCCGCCTCAGTCAGCACCGATGCGGTGTGGTGGCGGACGCGCTCCATGGCCGCGCCGGCGTCAAGTGCCAGTGGCTGGCGCTCGGCCAGGGCGATGATCGCCTGGCCGGCGCTGATCGCCTCGGCCATCCAGTCACGGACCCAGGCGCTGAGCACCTCGCGGTTGGCTTCACCGTGCTGGGGGTCCTCGATCAGGAAGCGTGACAGCGCGGTGGTCCAGCGCTGGGTCCACTCCCACTCGTGCGTCGCGACCTGGGCCAGCACGGGCGTGACCACGTCGCCGTTGGCCGCCGCCGCGCGGATCCCCATCTCGCGGCGCAGGAACGTCCCGATCAGCGGCTCGAAGCAGAGGTTGGCGGCGAAGACCACCTCGCCCCAGTCCGGGGTGGCGGCCAGGCGCTCGAGGAAGCGCCGGGTCGGCTGCCACTCGGCGTCCTCAAGGAAGCTCTGGCGCGCGGACTCGATCGAGAACTCACCGTGGAAGGCCTCGAGGTCCATCGCGTAGAGGACCACGGCCTGGGCCGAGCGTTGCTTCATCGCGGCCTCCAGCGCGATGCACTGGGCGACGCTGTCAGACAGGCCGTCACGGGCCACCACAGCGGTGGCGAACCACAGGCCGTGCTCGACGTAGGCCGGGACCTGGAGGAACTCGCGTAGGAACTCAACCCAGTCCGGCTTGAAGTCCGAGAGCAGCCCCTCCTCGATCGCGGAGGAGATGGCACCCTCGATCTGCTGCTCGCCCGCGTTGCCGTGCACGTAGTAGGGCCGCTCCCACTGCTCATCCGGATCGCGGAAGGCGAACCAGTCGGTCGCCGCGAGCTTGGTCGAGTTGTCATCCCAGGTGCCGCGCCCGTCCTCGAAGGAGACCGGCCAGCCGCGCGTGATGTGGCGGTGGATCGAAGGCTGGGTGTCGACCGTCACGTCCTCATACAGGGAGGCCTTGCGCTTGGTCGGGGTGAACCACTCAAAGGTCCGGTGGTCGGGGTCGGCCGGCTCGCCGCTGATGACCGACTCGAACTTCTTGGCCGGCGGCCCGCCGTTGTCGGAGGCGGCCGGAGCCGACGCGTCCGCGGAGGTCGTGAACTTGTCCTGGAAGATGTGCTGCTGATCCAGCTTGTGGGTGCCGAGCAGCATGTCCTCGGCGGCCTCGAGCATCGGCGGCGGACCGCACATGTACACGTCTGATGCCTTGAAGTCCGGCGTAGCCGCGAGGAACTCATCAACCGCCTCATGCACGAAGCGGCCTGTGACCGGCGCGTACTGGAAGTCCGCCAAGCCGGAGCCGACCGCGTTGATCTCGGCGGTGTGGAACAGGTCCTCGTCAGTGCGCGCGCCGTAGAAGAAGCGGATCGGGCGCTCTGTGCCCTGCTGGGCGAACTCGCGCAGCAGGGACAGGATCGGTGCCATGCCGGAGCCGCCGGCGACCATCAGCACCGGGCGGTCCGACGGCCTGGCCTTCATCGCGCCGTAGGGGCCCGTGAAGTCCAGCCGGTCGCCGACCTTGATCGTCTCTGACTCCAGCAGGCCGGAGATCTTGCCGCCGGGATAGCGCTTGATGAACAGCTCCAGCTGGTTGTCCCCGGGCAGGTTCGCGAGGCTGAAGGAGCGGCGCGCCTCGGACTCCCCGGGCACGTGCAGGTCGATGTACTGGCCCGGGGTGAAGGTGAAGTCGACCGGCTGGTCGATGTGCAGGACCAGGCGGCTGATGTCGTGGGTTAGCGACTCAACCGCGGCGACCGTCGCCTTGCCGTCGCGGATCGGATGATCCAAGCGGTAGGACTCCGGGTCGTAGTGGAGCAGCTCCACCACCAGGTCTGACTCGGGCAGCGCCCGGCACATCAGGCTGTAGCCGCCCTCACGCTCGGTGTCCGACAGCGCGAAGCTGGAGTAGGGCTTCAGGTCGGCGTCACCCTCCAGCAGGAAGCACTTGCACGCCGAGCACTGTCCCTCACGACAGCCATAGGCGAGGTTGTAGCCCTGTCGGAAGGAGGCGTCGAGCACCGTCTCACCGGGCTCAACCTGGATCTCCTCACCGATCGGCTCGAACCGGACCTTGCTCATTAGAACTGGGTCTGGCCGGTGGCGAGATCTGAGGCGGCGTGGGCCAGGGGCACCGCGCCGAGCCCACTGGCCATGCCCGAGTGATCGGCACTGGGCAGGCCGAGCTCGCGAGCCATCCGGATATTCGGGCTCTCGATCTCGATCTGGAGCGCCTCAATGTCCTCAATCGTCCACATCCGCTCATCGTTGTGCAGGTGGGGCTGGCCGATCAGCGTGTGGCCGTCCGCGCGGATGTAACCGAGGTCGCGGATCACCTTCGAGAGCTCCCAGCCGTGGTAGCGGTCAAAGAAGTTGCGATCGCCGGTGTAGCGCCCGGGGTTGGACTCATCCATCCACGCGCACTCCTTGGAGCAGTAGAAGCGCGTGCGGTCGTTGACGATCCGGTGCTGGCGGTCGTCCGGGTCCATGCAGAAGCCCTGACATGTCCAGCAGTTCGGCGGTGCGATCCGGACGAATTCCGACAGCAGCAGCTTGTTGGTCTTGTCCGAGGCGTAGCGATAGCCCTCGAAGAAGGCGCCGTACTGGTTGTACCAGCCGGGGTAGTGGCGCTCGAACCACTCAAAGTCGTTCTCATCGAGTGGGTCGATCCGCCAGTGACACAGCGGCCAGGCGGCGAAGGCGAACATCGCGTGCTTGTGGTGGACGCCCTTGACCAGGCGCTGACGGGCGCGCTCGAAGATGTCCGGCGGGATGTCCAGGCCGAGCTTGCCGAGCTTCATGATGTAGGCGCGGTGCCAGTCATCGCGTACCCAGCGGTCCCACTTGTCGATGAAGGACTCGGGGTCCGAGCGGTCCTTGGAGCCGTACTCCATCATGATCGCCGCGAACACGTCGATGAAGGCGTGGTTGATCCAGAAGGCCTGCTGGAGGTCGCGCTCGATCAGCGGCTTGTTGTGCTCGTCCTGGAGCACGGTCAGCAGCGTCGCGTAGCCGTTGGAGATGTGGCGGGCCTCATCAGACTGGACGCTCAGGTACGTGGTCGGCAGCGTGAAGTCGCCGTTGCGGGCGGCCACGTCGGGGGCGGCGACGAACACAATGTTGGTGAACGCCGTCTCCGCCACGACCTGGAGCGTGAAGGCCGCCTGGATCGGGTCGCCGACCATGAAGTGGCTGAGCATGTTGAAGCCCGGGTTGATCGCCACCGAGTTGACCAGCGCCTTGGGCATCATGTTCCAGCCGGCGGCGTCAGGTACGTGCTTGGCGTACCAGCGCGCGAGGCTCATCTGCATGCCGGTATGGCGCAGCTCATCGACGAACTGCACGTGGTAGCCGTTCCGTAGTTCGTTGTTCGGGACCGCTGACATCAGCATGCTCATGCAGCGCCCGGCGCCGATCTCAGCGAAGTTGGTGACCGGGATGAAGGCCTTCATCCACTCCAGCCAGCGCAGCTCCGCGCGGTTGGGCATGTCGGCGCGCACCGCCGCGTCGTGGCCGCCGTAGACGCGCTCGTCCTTCTCCAGCTCCATCGGCAGGTACTCCCGCATGATCTGCTTCATCGGGTCCTTGGCCTTGTGCGGGAAGCGGTAGCGCGAGGGGTACCGGACTACGGGCTCGTGATAGCTGGGCTCCCAGCCGAGCTGTGAGATTCGCGCGTGCGTCTTGGTGACGCTGCGTCGGCGATTGTTGGCTGTGGCGCTCATCCCTCTACGTCCTCTCGTAACAGCGGTGTAGCTAAGAGCAAGGCTACGTTGCTGTGACATACGGGGGTTCCGTGCCTGGGCAACGACTTTGGGCGTGACCTTTGTCACAATTTGATAAATGGCCCCTGATTGGGATTTCCCGCCGGTACCGGCGGAAACCGTCGAGACCGTGCGCGACTCGCTTCCGGAGATCGTGTCGGGCATCGTGTCGGCGATCTCTGCCGAGTCGCCCCAATACGGACAGGTGCTGGGCGGACCCGAGGGTGTCGCGATCCGGCTGGGGATCGAACAGGCGCTGCGCTCCTTCCTTGAGGCGGTGCAGGAGGGCAAGCGCCCCGCGGCGGAGACCGGCGAGCTGTGGCGGCGTCTCGGGGAGGCCGAGTTCCAGGCCGGACGCGAGCTCGACCCGCTGCGCGCGGCCTTCCGGACCGGAACCCGGGCGGCCTGGCGTAACGCGGCCACCGTTGCCGCGGCGGCGGGCCTGTCCACGGAGCTGGTGGTGACGCTGGCCGAGGCGATCTTCGTCTACACGGACGAGCTGGCGACCCAGGTTGTGGAGGGGTATCTGCGCGCCCAGTCGGATCAGGCCGGGGAGCTTGAACGGCGGCGGCGGCGGGTCGCGACGCTGCTGCTGGATCCGGCCGGAGTCGACTCCGACGCGCTTGCGCGCGCCGCGGCGCTGGCGCACTGGTCCGTACCGAAGGAATTGGGGGTGCTGGCGCTGGTCGGCCAATCACCGCTGGCGATCACGCGCCACCTGGGCCCTGAGGCGCTGGTCGGATCCGACGCCGAGGGCGTGTTCCTGGTGCTGCCCGACCCCGACGGGCCCGGGCAGCGCGCGCAGATCGAGCGGGCGACGCGGGAGGAGCTCTGCGCCCTGGGGCCGACGGTGGGCGTGCGTGACGCCAGCCGGTCACTGCGCTGGGCGCGGCGTCTGCTGACGCTGGTCGAGCGTGGCGCCGTAGGCCGTGAAGCGCTCGCGCGTGTAACGGATCACCTCCCGGAGCTGCTGTTGCTGCGCGACCGCGAGCTGGCCCAGGCGCTGATTGATTCACGCCTGAGCGTGCTGGAGGACCTCGGTGAGCCAGAGCGCGAGCGGATGGAGGAGACGTTGTCTGCGTGGCTGGCCCATCAACGTCACACGCCGACCGTGGCCGAGGTCCTGAACGTCCACCCTCAGACCGTGCGCTACCGGATCTCCAAGCTGCGTGAGCTGCTGGGTGATGCCCTGGAGGATTCTGAGGCGCGGTTTGAGCTCGAGCTTGCCCTGTGGGCGCGTCGGCGGATCGGCGAGCCTGATCCCACTGTATAAGCGCCCCACGGAGTGAACGAGCGTTTAGCTTCGGAGCCTTGTGGTGCAGGTGTGGGCGTGCGCTGCGACAGCTCATAAGATTGGCGTTGTGATCGCGCAGGATCTGGAACTACCGATCGATCTCGATGCGCTGCGTTCGATTCTGCGGATGCACGGCGTGGTCAAGGCGAGCGTTTTCGGATCCTATGCTCGCGGCGAAAGCCGGGCCGGAAGCGATCTGGACCTGGTTGTGGACTACGGCCCCGAGGTGACGCTGTTCGATCACTTCGATCTCAAGGGGGAGCTCGAGCAACGCACTCTTGGGCCCGTCGACGTTGTTTCGGGTCGAGCCGTGTCGTCTCACCGGCGTCCCCATATCGAGAGAGACGCTGTCGAAATCCTGTGACACACGACGAGCGCGACACCGTACTGCTGCGGGAACTGCTCGACCTTCTCAACCTCACGATTGAGCGCATGCCGTCCGGCCGCGAGGCGTTTCTCGCGGATCTCGACAAGCGAGACGCCACAGCTCTGAGGATCCAGGCCATCGGCGAGCATCTGCGGTCACTCAGCGACCGGTTCCGCGCGGCTCACCCGGACCTCCCGTGGCGTCAAGCAATCGGCATGCGAAACATCATCGCGCACGACTACGGAGATCTCGATTACGAGATCGTCTACAACGTAGTGACCGGTGAGCCGTTCGCGACATTTCGGACGCGGGTCGAGGAGATCCTGAACACGCGTGGCACGGGCGGCAGGTGACGACGGTCGTGAGCCCCTGGCCCGCGATCCGAATCCAACCGGCTGATCGGCGCCGCGCGGCGGCGCTTCGGCTTGGCGTCGCGCCGCATCGTGATTGAGTTGACCGGACTTGGGTACGCGGCGGCGAATGAGCTCCGCGGCCTGACACCAATACCCAGCGGCCCCTGACACCCATCTAGACTCCGGGGAACCGATGGCGAGCACGGACGAACACCCCGGAGGG